>JBGOZX010000243.1:0-5458 GCA_041480425.1 Bacteroidia bacterium | reverse complement strand
ATTTTCCGTTAGCATTTCGGGCCATCAGTTTTGGTTACGTAACTGTCACGTTGTGTGTAAATTGTCTGGGTGGCGCACTTAGGCCTGAATGCTAACGGCCCGGCAATATGGGGAGGTTGTGTTACCCGACGACAGCACCGGGCAGGATACTGGTACTTTAACCAGAAAGTTATCACGGTGCAAGGAGGGTATGGCACGTGTTTTTGCCGTCCAGGTACAAATTTTATTGAGCATTATGCGTGTCGCGGTACAAGTTTGATAAATGGCCGGAAATCTGTCTCGGTTGCAAGAATTTTGTAAATGTGCACTGGCGCAGTGTCGGGGTACAAATTGTCTCGGAGCCAGATATCTGTCATGGTACAGGAACATTATTGCGTGCAGATGCGGGAGTCCGGGTGCAACGGCCATTACGAATTTGTCTTGGGTGCAGGAGCAAAAGCAAAAACCGTGACAAACAACTTACCTTTATTGTCCGTGTTAGCGGTTAGGGATATTTTTGTCAAGTTTGCAGGATATTTGCTTTTGTTCCAATTTTCAAATCCAGGGGGGACAAGCTGGAAGGCTTATATGTTTGTTTATTCAAAGATTCAGATTAAAATCTTTAGTTTGCTGAATGAGGGGGATGGAAGGCTAGCACATTGATGCTGTAAAAGAGTCACCCCCATCAGTCAAGCTAAATACGAGGTATAACTTGGCACACAAATGCCGGATTGAAATAAGCAGGTATTCAACTTGACATTTTTAAAACAATTTATTCATTAAAAAAACAAGGATGGAAAATGTAAAAACGATTTATGTAGGTATTGATGTCAGTAAAGGTTATGCAGATTTTATCTTGCTGGATCAGAATAAGATGATCTATGAAACTAATTTTCAGTTAGATGATAATCACATTGGACATGAATTACTACGAAAAAAACTGGCTATTCTATGCAGACTGGGATTTAAAGTAGTTTGCGGTCTAGAAAGCACAGGCGGTTATGAGCAAAATTGGGTAAGATGTGTAAAGCAATTGACAGAAAATGAGTTATCAGTTGAGTTGTATAAACTTAATGCAAGAGGAGTTAAGCATCAGCTTGAAAGTGAACTAAGACGCACCATTACCGATGGAGTGAGTGCTGAAGGAATTGCTATTTATGTGATTAACAACTATGCTACCAAGCTGCACAACTGGAAGCGAGGTATTGCTAAGGATGAAAAGACAACAGGACGGCAAATGCTATGTAAATTGATCATAAGTCAGCAAAAGCATTTAACAGCCAAATACAATCAATTAGAAAAAGTGATTTATAGGCAGTTTCCGGAGTTGTTGCAATATTGTAAACACGGAATCCCACTATGGATAACGCGGTTACTTGAAAAATATCCAAGTCTTACAGCTATAAAAAATGCAAAGCTCAGTGGAGTGGATAAAATAAAGTGCGTAACCGAAGCTAAAGCAAACATTCTAAAAGGATTAGCCAAAAACAGTATAGGAAATACCATTAAAGATCCAGTAATGGATATCATTATGCAAACCTTATGCAGTGAAATAATCCATATCGATAATCAAATTGACACTTTGAAAAAACAACTTATTTCTCACGAAGTAGATGAAGAGGTCAACCTATTATGTAGTATCAAGGGCATAGCAGAATGGAGTGCTGTAGGAATTTTGGTACACCTGGATGATATAAGTCAATTTGTAGATAGCCATCAAATCGCATCATTCTTTGGGGTTCATCCAACTTATAAACAAAGCGGAGATGGTAAATGGGCAAGCAAAATGAGCAAAGCAGGAAATAAAACAATGCGGTCCGTTTTATACAATGCTGCGAATAATGTAGTGCTTCATAATGCTTATTTTAAAGCCATCTACGCAAGGCATAGAGCTAATGGGAAGGAAACATCAGGCGGCAATCGGAATAATCATGCATAAACTATTAAGGGTTGTTTATGGTATATTAAAGAGTAAACTACCATTTAATGAACAAACGGATATTGCAAACCAGGTAAAATCAAATCAGGAATTACAAAATGAAGCAATAAAAGTATCAGTAAATAAAACTTCAAGAAGGTATCAGGAATTGGGTACAATAGCTCCGCTCTCAGGCAGAAATTACAAAAAAAGAAAGATTGCTTTGGAAGGGTGCCAAGCATCTATCGATGCAAATACGGCATCACCTAAAAGCAATCTTTTGATGCAAACTTAAAAAATATTTATAGAGTTTTGACATAAAATTATTTGGAAATTAACGGTATAACTCTTTTGCAGCTTTTGGAATAGTTGCAGATTAGTGCGACCTGCAAATGTGCCTGACAGCAAGTGGCAGATCAATTAATTTTTATAACAATCTCAATGATAACGTGTTTCAAGTTTAATTTCAAAAGGTGCGGACTTTTTCCGCACCTGACATCTAACGAACAGGAAAAGAAATTTTTAATCTTATTTGGAGGTATTCATCTTGGGAAGACTAAAAGTAATTGGTAAATTGTAGTAAACATTAATAGGTTTTCCTCCTTGAGATCCGGGGGTGAATCCTTTTAGCATGTTGACAACTCTTAATGCTTCATTATCAAGAGCGGGATGAATACCTTTCAATACAGAAGCTTTTTCGACATTCCCTTGAGTATTAACAATAAAACGGATAATTACTCTGCCTTCTGCCTTATCTAATTTAGCAGCTTCAGGATATTGTGTATTATTTGCTATAAACTTAAGTAATTCCATATCCCCTCCCAGATATTGAGGCATTTTTTCCGCAGTTTCATAAGCATCCATTTTCTCGGGAGCACCATTCTTCTCGAGTTCTATAGTCAATTTCTCATTGAACGCTACCTCATATAGTGTACTTAGATAATATGTTTTATATCCCGGAAATGAGAATTCAAGCAGCGCACCCTCCTTGACATCCTCTATTACAAAACTACCCTCCTTATCTGAAGTTGCAATTTCCGGATTGTCTGAAGCACTAATTTTTACTCCTGATAACGGTTTATCTTTCTCCCCAACTACCCTTCCATTAACTTTAAAATAATCTCTCGTCATGATTGTAAGGGTTCTTAACTCCTTTTTGTTATTTTTTTCAGTATCATGATAAGTCCATACACTTGCATACTGTAAATTAGGAACGGGAATATCAATTAATTCTCCTTTATTTGCTGTATGGTTAATACTAAAATGAGTTTTGTATTTTGAAGTATCTGAATCAATATTTTTAGAAACACTTCGTTTATTACCTTGAGATTCAGTATTATTTCCAAATAATATTATCTCTAATACTCCATCTTTCCCTTTATCTCCATATTTGTTTGTTGCCTCTTTATCGATTAATACTCTTAAGGATTTAATATCTCCGGGATTTACTTTTAACTCTCCATTCTTGTCTATTATCTCACCATCAATTACAACAAGAGCTTTTGCAGGTGTAAAATCTGAATTTCTAAAGTTGACCGTATGTATCTCAGTGGTAAATATTTTTCCTTTATAATCTGGATCCCTGACCATTTTGACGGTCATCATTGATGCGAAATCAGCCTTAAGTGTCTGTGTTTTAAACCCTCGACACTCGATAAGAAGTGATGCTCCTGGTTGTATATCGTTCATTGTAAACCGACCATCGGGAAATGTTAAAGCTTTTAATGAAGAATTATTGGGTCCTGTAGCTGAAATTGTTGCATCTATCAGCGATTTTCCGTCTTCTGTTAATACGATTCCCCTGACAATATTTTGTTGGATTTCTATTCCCGTTTGTGACAGACTGTTTTCTGAGGGTAGATTTTTGGATTCTTTAAAACTCAGTAACAGCAAAAAGATTGTTACCATACATATTGTAATTGCTATCCTTGCTCCATATTTAAAGCTCCCGGAACTAGATTTCATCATCATTATAAGTCTCATCTTTGTAAATGAATTATTTGAACCACTTGTTAACGACATATTGCTACTACAAGTAATAAAACTTAACAGTTTATCAGTATAGCTTTTAATATCTGAATTAATACTAATAACTCCATTGTCAGCCAGATATTCGTGATTTATTCTTATCGCCCTTTCGTATAAGAGATGAACAGGGTTGAACCAATAAAAGATCTTTACAAGTTCGATCAGTATAATATCAATGGTATGAGACTGTCGTGCATGTTCCATCTCATGATCAAGTAAATCTTTATCAATTCTTCCGTTCAGGTAATCTTCCCTGTTCAAAAATATGCTGTCGAAGAAACAGCACGGACCTACATTATCATTGGTCAGAACTATCTGATACTTTTTAATACTGATCTTTTCAGATAATCTACTCCTTTGGATTATTAAATATAAGTTTCGCAGAAATCGGATAAGGAACAATAATACGCCTGAAATATAAAGTACAAAAAGAACTACTGAAATGTCAATTACAGAAGTTTCCTTTTTGATGTAAGGCTGAGTGTTATTCACATCATTGGGGGCAATGTTGCCAGCAGAAAACAACTCGGGCGTTATGTGATTATACGTAGGAATAAAATTTTCTAACTTGGAAGTGGTTTGGAGATTCACTGGAATAGATATAAATGGCACTACCAGAGAGAAAACTACAGATGCTACCAGGAAAAACCTATTGAAAACAAAGAGCTTTTCCTTTCTTAACAAGAACCAATAAAGCCCAAACAATAAGAGAAGGCTTAGACTTGATTTGATAATGTAGGCTGTCATTTTTTTGTCTTTTTTGATGCAATTTTTTTGTCAACCAGATCTCTTAATTCTTTTAGTTCATCCTGATTCATGTTTGTCTCGTTTGTAAAAAATGAGGCAAATTGAGCAGTTGAATTGTTAAAGAAGTCTTTGATCAATCCATTAAAATGATCTGAAAAATAATCTGCCTTTTTGATCAAAGGGAAGTATTGTCTCGAATTTCCGAACTGCTTATAACTGACAAATCCTTTGTCAATCATTCGCTTCAATAATGTTAAAACCGTTGTTGGCGCTGGTTTAGGATCCGGAAATTCATTCAGAAGGTCACGAATGAAAGCTCTGTCTAGTCTCCAGAGCAGTTTCATTATTTGTTCTTCAGCGTTTGTTAGGTACATAATGCTCTACATTTAATTATTACACTCTACAAATGTAGATTAGTATTTTCAATTATCCAAATGTTTTTCAAAATATTTTTTATAAATCATGATTTATCCTAAATCTATATTGCTATTAATGTACATGAGGGGGCAAAAAGCATGTGTTTGGCAGCAGCGAGGGTTGTCGCGGTGGCAAGCTGCCAAACTCTTGCTTGTGCGTTGGGAATCCTGGAAAAACTATAGATATTATTTCTTTAGCTGTTATGTGTAGGGTGTCTGTCAAGTCTACCTAGTGGTCTGGTATTTAATACCTTACACATAACGGGAGTCTGTCTAATAACCATTTTTACCTGAGAAAATTAATCAAATTAAAACCGATTTAAGATAAGTTTAAAATGTTTTAGTTTTGGTTATCAACAGATTAATATAT
>JBGOZX010000242.1:0-5474 GCA_041480425.1 Bacteroidia bacterium | reverse complement strand
CAAAATTGATGAGGAGCTACACTTTAAATATTGCCGGATATAACATCAGAGTTGAAGCTTCAGAAACCGGACCAGATCTTGTTCCATCGGAAAGGTTTCTCAGAAATATCTGTCAGGACCGGGATTATGATATCCTGATAAGAGTTCATTCCGGAACATTAAAATTGTCAGAAGAGGCCGAGAGAGTATTTGTTGCTCCTTATGTTGTAGAGATAAAAGGCTATAAGATAAAAAGAAGTGATAACTTCTGGAGTGTATATAAGCACAATTACGATCTATTCATTATTACTAACTTTCCTCATTCATCTTCTAATAAAAGGGCGCTGCTTAAATTTTCTTTAATAGTCAATGAATGGGATCTCTGGCTTGAAGAAGCCGGATATTCAACCGATCCGCTTGAATATCCGCTTGATGGTCTTATTCTCTATTACCTTACTGCAATAAATGACAATATAATGATGCATGCATCAGGCATATTCCATGCCGACCATGGATATCTGTTCAGCGGAATTTCAGGAAAAGGTAAGACCACTTTGGCCAGACTCTGGGAAAATTTAGGCGCAAAAGTTATTCACGATGACAGGCTTATAATAAGGAATATTAATGGTATCTACAGGATGTTCAACACTCCTATTTATAAAAATGATGTGCCAGGTGAATCTCCCCTGAACAAGATATTTATAATCGAACATGGCACAGAGAATAAAATAGTCCCGGCTAAAGGAGCATCTGCTGTTACACTTGTAATAGCAAATTGCATACAGCATAACTATGATTCTGAAATGATTGCCCGGTTTCTTGGTTCTGTTTCAATTATGTGTTCAATAATTCCGGTAGCAACTCTTTTTTTTAAACCCGACCGGAGTGTGATCGATTATATCCTCAGGAATGAATAAGAAAAATCTTAATTACACAGTTCTGAAAGAGATCGGATTCACTCTTCTTGCCGAAGGCAAAACCATTAAAGTGAAGGCAGAAGGTTTTAGTATGTATCCTTCTGTCAAACCTGCTTCAATTATCTATATCGAACCGATTGAAAAGGGTACACTACCTGTTTCCGGCGAGATTATTGCCTGGAAAAGAGATTCCGGACTTGTTGTGCACCGCTTGGTAAGGATAATTAAAAAATATAGCCAGACTTATTTCATTACACGTGGCGACAGCAGTGCATTTGAAGATGAGCTGGTTACAGTTGATCAGATTGCCGGGAGGGTTATTCGGATAGAAAATCCTGGAGGGAAATTTGTACCCATGGTTAGTACCACTGGGAATGTCCCAAAATATAAATTAAATAAATTTAGAGTTTGGATTTTACTAAACTGGATTAGATTTCGAAGAAAGGTTAGAATACCTTGGTCATAAATTTAAGAAATTCATTAACCGCAAAGAACGCAAAGTATGCGCAAAGTTCGCAAAGGAAGAGATGAGAGAAAAAATAAAATTATTTAAAGAATCCCTGAAGCTTGTATGGAGAAGCGCTCCGGCATGGGCATTTGTAAATATAGTTATCTCTGTTCTGCGGAGCTTTCTTCCTCTTGCACTGGTTTACCTTATTAAGCTTCTTATTGACGATATTACCAGGACTGTATCTTCCAGTACAGAAGTACCATTTGACAACATTTTATGGATGATCATTGCTGTTGTAATTGTCTATTTTCTCGATGAGTCAACTTCAGATTTTGGTAATTATGTGCGGAAAAAACAATCTCTGAAACTCGAGGTTTACATGTATGGTCTCCTTCATTCCAAAACTGTCAGACTTGATCTTATTAATTTTGAGCAGCCCGAATACTTTGATTGTCTCTCCAGGGCTTCACGGGAAGCACCATGGCGGCCAAACAGCATCCTTAATAACCTTATCTCCATGCTGCGTGGCCTCCTGTCATTACTCCTCATGGCCGGACTTCTTACCACTCTGCACTGGACAATGGCGCTGCTTCTTCTGGTTGTTAATATTCCGGGTATATGGCTGAGGCTTTACTATGCCGATATCCTTTACAATTTTCAAAGGCAGCAAACACCCGAAGCAAGAAAATCGGCCTATTTCAACTGGTTGCTGACAGGCGACAGGCCATCGAGGGAGCTCAGGTTATTCGGACTTGGAAATTATTTCATTACACTTTTTAGAAAATCTTTTCTTAAACAAAAAGAAGAAGAGATAAAAATAATAAGAAAAAGAACTCTGATTGAACTGATCTCTGATGTTATAAAAGCCTCGGCCATCCTGATTATGTTATTGTTTATCGCCCATAAAACGATAAGTAGAGACCTGACCCTTGGCCAGATGGCAATGTTCCTGCTTGCTTTCAGGCAGGGAATGATTTATATTAAAGATCTGTTCGGCTCACTGGCTGGTCTTTATGAAGACAGTCTGTTTATCGGAGACACTTTCGAATTTCTTAATCTGAAGGAAAATGTAACGGCTGTAACCCCTGTAGTAATCCCTTCCGATCTGAAAAAAAACATAGTCGTTGAGGACCTTTCATTCTCATATCCCGGGAATCCTCTTCCTGCAATTAATAAAGTCTCCTTTGAGGTCAGAAAAGGTGAGATCGTTGCACTTGTCGGACCCAATGGTGCCGGGAAAAGCACCCTGGTAAGACTTTTGACAAGACTTTATGATCCCGGCTCAGGATCGGTAAAATATGATGGAAATGATATACGGAATATGGATCCTGAAAAGTACAGGAAGTTCTTTTCTGTTGTTTTCCAGGATTTTATGTTATATAATCTCAATGCCGGGGAAAATATCAGGTTGGGTGATATTGATGCAGAGATGGCCGATGAAAAGACACAATCGGCTGCTATGAAAACCGGCGTTCATGAATTGATAAACAATTTACCAGATGGTTATAATTCTGTAATTGGTAACCTTTTTGACGACAGCCGTGAGCTTAGCTGGGGTGAGTGGCAGAAAATTGCTCTGGCAAGGGCTCTTTTCAGGGATGCTCCGGTTCTGATCCTCGATGAGCCATCAAGCACCCTTGATGCGGATACAGAATATGATATCTTCAGCAGATTCAGGGAGATCGTAAAAGGCCGCACATCTATACTTATAAGTCACCGTTTCACAAATGTCAGTCTGGCTGACAGGATAATTGTCCTCGACAAAGGAGTAATAGCCGAAACCGGCACTCATGATGAGCTTATGAAAAAAGGGGGAATGTATTTCAGTATGTACACGAAGCAGAGCAGCAGGTTTGATGTGAAAAAACGGTAAGCGGTGTGCGGTATGAGCTGTGGGGTATGAGGAAGAAATGTATTATGTATTATAGGCGATTGGTGATGTTGATAATGGTGTGGGGTATGCGGTATGGGGTTTGGGGTTTGGGGAAGATAATTTGGATTTAAAATGATTGATTTGTAATTTAGTAGTGCTGTAATTTTTAAGTGCTAACCAAAAACAAATTATCATGGGAGACTTTAGACATCTTGAGGTTTGGACCGAAGCCAAAGACCTGGCTGTATATATTTATAAAATAACCAGCTCTGGATCAATTTCAAAGGATTTTGGATTTACCCTGTGAAATAGCAATATTATGAAGGATTTCTTTACATATGTGTTAAAAAGTAAACTTGACGGGAAGTTTTACACAGGATTTACGTCTGACTTAGAAAAAAGACTTAGTGAGCATAATTTAGTTAAAGTATATTCAACAAAGGGGAGAATTCCTTTTGAAAAAGTTTACTTTGAATTCTGTCTAAATATGGATGATGCTATTCACCGTGAAAAGTACTTGAAAACAACCTATGGTAAGCAGTATATCAAGAACAGATTAAGAAATTATTTATCTGTTTAGAATAATATTTCACAGGGTTAAGAGATCAGATGCGAAGGGCTGCAGTTAGTTTATCTTCCAATATTGCCGAAGGAGAAGAATCCGGAAGAAACAAAAAGAGCATTAACTATTTTTACATTTCGAAAGGATCGCTGGCTGAACTTATGACTCAGGTAGTTATAGCTAAAGAAATCAATTATTTGGATATTAATACTTTTGAAAATCTTCAGTCAGGAATAAATACACTTTCAGCGAAACTAAGAAAATTGATTCAATATAGGGAAAAAGTTGCGATCACCTGATCTTTTCTTTTTTCCTCGTACCGCAAACCTCAAACCCCATACCATTGTAATTTCTTAAAAGCCGTGTATTATATAAAAATTTGGTTCCGATTCGGTTTTTAAAAAAATTCAATTTTAAAACGCCTGTTAATATTTTACTGATCAGAGCAAAAAAAGATTAATAGTTCAATTAGAACTAAAATTTCCAAAAAAATCATTAAAATTTTACTAAAATGTTTGGTATTTAAAGAAATTATTATTTAATTTTATATCCAGTCAGTTGCCTCAATACAATTATTTTCTGAAGATTATGACAAGGATTGAAAAAAATAATCTGAAAGTCAGGATTCTAAAACTTGCAGCATTAAAAAGTACCGGATCTCCTTCTGAATTGGCCTCAAGGTTTGAAATCAGTGAGAGAAGTGTTAAGAGAATTGTCAGTGAGATAAGGGAAGAAGGCCAGGAAATCAGGTATTGCCTGGTAAGAAGATCGTATGTGACAGAAAAAGAATATCAATAATATGTTGTAGAACATATGAGTTATTCATTTTTCTGTCCCCGGCTTTTTTTAAATTGCTACGGAGTTTGATAGTCAAAGGTGTGGATATGCGTTTGCATTTAACATATGGCGTTTGCAATAAGTGTAATTATCTGCTGTTCTTTTTCTTTAAAGAACAAAGAATTCCATCTGCTTTCTATCAGGCACCAATCGCTGCATTTCTTCCTGTGATTGGTTTCCGTTCTTAATGAACGGATGGTCGTCCTGACCGTCCCCGGTAGAGTGCTGATTATCTTCCGGGGACTTTTCTTTTGTGCCGGGGCTTTGCCCCAAATCCTAATTAATTTATTTTATTGTCCTTTCTTTTTACGCAAAAAGAAGTTTGTTCATTTCTTTTTCTCCTCCAAAAGAACCGAGTTCCGATTTATCGGAACGAGCTCAACGAAGTTAAATGAACCAAAGAAAAAGAGGCCGGAAATGACAACTTCACCCCGGCCGTGCGCCTGCTACACAAGCCTTATTGGCGCTAACGGCCTGGCTGAAGTTGGCTTCGCCGAGCTCGCGAAAGATTGCCCTATGGAACGCTGGCGCGGATTTGAAATCCGTGCCTTTCGCTCGGTTCGCGCCATTTCCGGTTTGCCAACGCTCCATTAACCATTATCTTCTCCTAATTTTTAGAAGAAGAAAGTCGATTAATTAAGATAACTTGATAGATGGCGGCGGGAGGGCAAAACCCAAAAATGCGCGAAGTTAATGGCTTTGGGCCCTGGTTCGGGTTGGCTTGTGGGTAACAAAACCATTAATTTGGATTTTTGGGCGCCTTTTCTTTCGTCCTTTCTTTGGGCGGTCAAAGAAAGGACAAGAAAAAGTTACTTGGATGTGGGGTAACACCACACTTTACAATAGATATTTGGT
>JBGOZX010000241.1:0-5476 GCA_041480425.1 Bacteroidia bacterium | reverse complement strand
TCGGACTTTTTTATTTTTCACCTGCCCTTTCCCACTTTCTGTATTTCCAATAACCCGCCACAGAGAGACCTACTAAAACAATCAGTGCAATATAAACAAAAAAGGGCACCTTAACCGGATCTCCTGCAGCATAAGAATGAAGCCCGGAAAGGTAGTAGTTTACACCAAAATAGGTCATCAGCACCGATGAAAATGCAAAAAGTGATAATAGATTAAATGTATATATGTCTTTCATTCCGGGTATCATACGTGAATGTATTACAATACTGTAGATGATAATCGTTATAAGTGACCATGTCTCCTTTGGGTCCCATCCCCAATATCTGCCCCACGATTCATTTGCCCACACGGCACCAAGGAAGGTGCCTATTGTAAGAAAATACAGACCAAGAGTAAGAGTTTTATAATTAATGATTATCAGTTCGTCAACGGTATTTGAAATCCGCTCTCTGTTCTTTTCGTTTGACAAACCCAGCAAAATCATAGTAATAATGGCAAGTATTGCACCAAGACCTAAAAATCCGTAACTACCGGTAATAACCGAAACATGAAGGGTAAGCCAGTATGATTTAAGAACAGGCACAAGGTTGGTAATCTCAGGATCCATAAAACTAAGATGAGCTACCATTAATGTCATTGAAGCCAGCACTGCAGTAGCTGAAAGTGCAAATGCCGATTTGCGGCTGAATATAAATCCTGCCAGCAGTGTGACCCACGATATAAATATCATCGATTCATATCCGTTACTCATTGGTGAATGGCCTGCAATGTACCAGCGGAGTCCCAATCCAAATGAGTGGAATAAAAATCCCGCAAAAAGCAACCAGCCAAGAAGCTTAACGATCAAAGAAGTTTCTTTCCTTCCTCTGATCACCATAGTAATCAATCCGATAAGCATAATTAGTCCAATTGTTGCATAGAAGGGGAAGAGGCGTTCAAAGATTCTTAGCTTGTAATAAAGTAATTCAGCATTGTTCTTTGATTTGGATGGGAGATCGTATTCTGTGAACTTTTTCTGGTAATCGCCCACTGACTGTGAAATCTGCCTGACAGTATTAATATTGCCGGTCTGCAAAGCTTCTGCAAACATCGGGATAATATTTTTCAGGTAAAGGGAATCCTCTTTGCTGACTGCGGTTTTTAATGCCTCATCCGGCGATCCCCAGTTATGAGATCCATCTTTAAGTGGAATTATCTTAAAAAAGCCACCGGTATAAATCATATAGAGGATATTAACCCTCTCATCAACCTTCATGATCTCCTTATCTGCTTTGGTTCTTTCACCAGGGGCCCTTGAATAAGCCCGGTTGACATCATCAGAGAGTTTATAACCTCCACTGCCTTTGGTATCAACAATGTCGGAAAATGCAGCAAGATTACCCCTGATACCCAGTACCCTGCGGAGATCTTTGTTTGAGACCCTGATGAGAGGAACATCTTTCCAGCTATTGAAATCCAGATAAATCCCCAGGAAGACCTGCATTGAGGTTAATCCTTCAAATTCACTTTCTCTTGATACCTTTCTAAGAATATCATTGCTCAGGGTAAGCAGAGGTTTTGTCCTTCCTTTCTGATCCTGAACAAGTATTTTCCCAAATTCCTCAGCACATGTTTTATCAGGTGTCAGTTTCTGGGCATTTAAATTATCCAGACCTCCTAAAAGCAAAAGCAGGACAATAGGTACAACTTTTCTTAATGGAGAATTCCAGTACCCTGGTCTGACATTATAAAACACTGAATTTTTGTTGACAAGTGAAAGAATTATAAATAAGAAGAGAAGGGCATACCCCGTATATGTAACTACCATCCCGGTCCTATCGTGGCTTACAGAGAGAATTGTACCCGTTTCATCCTGGTCGTAGGATGACTGGTAGAAACGGTATCCCCTGTATTTTAATATATTATTCATAAAGATCATAAATGGCTTTTCAATATTGTTTACCTTGTCCAGCAGAGTAACATCGCTGCGGTATCCCGACGGACTGTTAGATCCGGGATATCTCTCAAGAACAAAATCGTTTAGCTTCAGGGAGAAAGGAAGAGTTGTAACCTTTGATCCATAAGAAATTTCAATTGTCTTATCGTCAAGTTGCAAAGAGCCTGAAGTAGTTTTTTCAGTATTTCTGTCCCATATATAGAGTTCTGATGGCTTTTCTCCGGAAAAAACATTAAATAAAAATGCATTCTGCCCGGTGTTTTCTTCATCAGGATTAATGCCGGTCACCTTCAAAACACCTGACAATGACAATTCCTGTGGTACTATTTTAATATCCTTTACTGAAATTATCTGCATCTTTTTTATTGCAACGGGTGTTCCTGTTTCAAACATTTTGTTCTCCTGAGTCATCATATTCATCTCCCCAAGATCATACTTTGATCTCATGTAAAATGTTCCTGAATCAATTGTTATGCTTACATCTGTCATTTCGGCTGAAGCAAATCCGATTGAGATACCATTTACAGTTTTTGATTCGTTCTTCCTGAGAATGATATTCTGTCTCGGCATCATGTCTTTTGTTACTATAAGTGTAACTATTGGTTCACCACCCGGATCATCGGTTACGATCTCAGTTGCATTGGGGACTATACGGGTTAGTACAATCTCATAATCCTTGTCCCCGATATTGATTTTCTTTTTAAAATTATCGGCTGAAACAGATGTCAATGAGTATTTTTCCGAGAACTGAGTAATAACCGTTCCATTTTTATCCCTGAAGGTATATCCTAAATACTTCTCATTCGAATAACAATCTTTCTGTTCCTCACCTTCGCGTATATGGATTGTTCCTTCCCATCCGAAATACCTTGTGATTCCTGCTCCTGCTACCATAAGAATAAATGAAAGATGAAACAGGAATATCGTAAGTTTGGGTCTACTGTAGAGTTTAAAGATTATCATCCGTCCGATCAGGTTAGCCGACAGAAGTAATAAAATCAGCTCGAACCACCTGGTATCATATACAAAACTGTAGGCAGCAGCAGATCCATAATCATTTTCAATAAAAGTGGCTGCAGCCATTGAAACAGCGAATATTAAAAATAAAACTCCCATGAAAACGGGAGAAAACAGAAATTTTATAATCTTCATAATATTAATTAGTTAGTCATAAACAGAAAATAATTTTTTAACCATTTTCTGAGATTAAACGGAGTTTATCTTTATCGAGTATTTTTATCTTGTATGAATCTGAATAAATCACTCCTGATTCTTCCATTTCTTTCAGAATTCTGACAACACTTTCTTTGGCCATATTTGTCATTTCACCCAATTCCTGCCGTGAGAGTATCATTTCATATTCATCCGATTGAAATATCTCATCGGAAAAATAAAGTAATACCTCAGCAAGTCTTCCCGGCATTTTTTTATGCGCCAGATTGACCATTCTGATATGTGACCGGAGCGATTTGGCACTTATATCCTCAAGAAGGCTCTCCGCAAAAGCTCCGTTAACCCTTACCAGATGTTTAAAAACATCGAAGCTGATAAAACATGCCTGGACAGCAGTTATTGCAGCTACCGAATAGGTGTACCTGGAATTTACATATGCTCCCGGACCCATGATAAGTCTGCCGGGTAATACTATACTCATTATAAAGTTTCTCCCTTTAATACCTTCGATATAATTTTTTGCCATCCCCGTTGCCAGGAATAATGCATTTGATGCAGGAGAACCCTGTTTAATAATTATCTCACCTGGTTTAAAGGTTGCTTCGTACCTGTTTTCGTTTACTAACTGCAGTTCCGATTTTGAAAGATGCTGAAAATTCTTCCATCTCCGGGTACAGGTTTCACAGCTTTCTATGGTGTTTCTTTCAGACATGGTATTTTTTAACGGGGTTAAAAATAGGTTTTAAAATATACCGGAACCCGCAAATCTAATAAATATCATACATTTAATTGATATATATCATTTGAATCTCCCATATCTATCAATTTTGTATATTGCAAATAGCATAAGTAGTGTTAATGAAATAACAGAGCCTATTTGTACATTGCAACAAGAAATAAACTTAAAAAAATTATATTATGAAGAACCTAATCAGACTATTTTCCCTATTAATCACAACCGGATTTCTGTTTACTGCGTGTGAAGGCCCAATGGGTCCGGCAGGAAAAGATGGTAAGGATGGGCTGGCAGGAAAAGATGCTAATGAAACATGTAAATTATGCCATAACCCAACAGTTGTTGATGCTGTTGCAGTCCAGTATGAGTTTTCAAAACATTCTTATGGTGAAGCAGCATTTGAGGAATCCGGAAATACAACGTGTGGTGTATGTCATACATCGGAAGGCTTTAAATATGTTTGTAAAAATAATATACCTTCAACATTTACGCTTAATGCCACGACCGGAAAATACTCAAATGATTATGTCGCAATATCAAGCCAGGCTTATGGCGAAATTAGTTGTTTCACCTGCCATAGCAGTTTACATACAACCTATGCCGGTACCGATTTTTCGCCTTTAACTACTGTTGCCGCTGTTTCTATGACTATGTGGAAAGGCACAAAATCAATAGACCTTACGCAGGATGGTGGTATGAGCAACTTATGTGTAAAATGTCATCAACCTCGCCCACTCACAACCAGCACTTCACTTTCAAATGGGGATGTTGTTGATTATGCTTCTTTGGTAAGCGATCCGAATGCAGTATTTTATAATAGCAGTGTTGGGAATGCCGCACCAAATAAAGTTGTACCTTCTTACAGAATGCACGTCCATTATGGTACAGTTGGTGCAGTTTTTGCTGGACAGGGAGGAATTCAATTTAAAGGATCTATAGATTATGAAAATTCGAGACATACCATAGCAGCTTCATGTCAGGATTGCCACATGGCACCTATGTCAGGAAGAGCAGGAGGACACTCCTTCTCTGCACTTGGGAACTTTAACAGCTGCAACACAACCGGATGTCATACATCCGCAATTACTTCATCGTCCACAACCTTCTGGAAGACTCCAAGGGCTGAAATAACAACATTACTTAATAACCTGGCAACAAAAATAAACGCTGTTGGAGGCGGAACAGATATTCTTCATAGTGAATCTGATGCAGCATCAAACTTATGGGCCGGTTTGACAACTGGCAATTATGATGGTTATCTTAATATATATGATCCTTCTACAAACCCATTAGGTGCCTGGAAGAATCCGGCAGCATCAAGTAGCTGGACGACGGCTCAAAAAGCTACCAATAATGCATTACCAGTATTCCCATCTTTGAAAAATGTTAATATGGGATCAATGATCAATTTTCAGCTCTGTTTAAGAGAGTACAGCTTAGGAATTCATAACTATAAATACTCAAAAGCTTTACTTACGAACTCAATAGAAGCTTTAACAACAGCAGGAATCTAGAAATTAAATTCTAAATATTAAAAGCTGAGCTCAATGAGTTCAGCTTTTTTTTAGTGATATATAATAAAATATTTAGAGCCAGCTTCGGGAGCTGGCTCTAAATTGTTTTTAATAAAT
>JBGOZX010000240.1:0-5552 GCA_041480425.1 Bacteroidia bacterium | reverse complement strand
TCAAACCACAGAAGAAATTGCCCAGATGTTCGAGTTGTATAATATGAGTGGCAATCCGGACGATTTCAAACAATTAATGAATCTCGAAAACTCAAAAGCACATGTTCTGATCCGACTTTCCGAACCTGAGAACAAAGTAATTAACAATGTTAAGATGAGAATTGCAGAATTAACAAACAATTTTCCGGCTGAAGTCACAGTGGGCGGATATGCTATTATTATGGCAGATTTCGCCGGATCGATAATCAAGGGACAGGTGTCTTCACTTCTTTTTGCTCTCATTACAGTTATATTATTATTGACAATAATATTCAAATCATTGAAAGGAGGACTTATCGGTTCAATTCCACTTGCAGCATCAATTTTCGTATTATTCGGTTTTATGGGATATTCCGGTATTGCGCTTGATGCGGCAACAGCCCTCCTTTCTTCTATTATGATAGGTGTCGGTGTGGATTTCACCATACAATATATCTGGTGCTTTAACTCCCAGATAAGAAGAGGTTTATCTTATGCTGAAGCGACTACGGGTGCTATGAAAACGATTGGTCGTAGCATTATTATAAATGCGCTCAGTGTAATGGCCGGATTCTCAGCCTTAATGCTTTCAGGTTTTACATCAATCAGGTTCTTTGGTTACCTGGTGTTAATTTCAATCGGATCATGTCTGATTGGTGCAATTATTATTATCCCCTCCTTCCTTATGAAATTCAGACCAGGGTTTATTGGATTTGAAATGAGAAATTTAAAAAACAAAAAAAATGAAAAGAAAAGTGATCTTATTTGCGCTGCTTCTGCCGTTATTTCAGGCAGTGGCACAGCTTCCGGATGCCGGGCAAATTATGAGCAAAAGCCGTGATCTCACCTTAACAGGATCGATGAGTGCCAGTATCAATCTTACAATAAATGAAAAGGGAGGTGCCACACGTAACAGAACAATACAGATGACCACAAAAAGTTATCCTGACGGACTTGAGAAGAGGTTTATTAAATTCACTGAGCCTGCAGATGTAAGAGGTACCGCTATGCTTGTTATTGATAATAAGAATGCAGCGGATGAAATGTGGATATACCTGCCCGCTTTTAAAAAAACGCGCCGGATAGTCTCTTCGGAAAAAGGCAGGAGTTTTATGAGTTCGGAGTTTTCCAATGCCGACATGAGTTCTCCTACACTCTCCGATTTTATTAACAAACATCTTGATAAATCGGGCACAAATAACCAATGGATAATTGAAAGCACTCCGATGAATGATGACAAAGCTGATGAATATGGCTATTCAAAGAAAGTAAGTTATATCAGTATCGATAAAAATCAGATACAAAAAATGGAGTTCTACAATTTTGATAATGAGCTTTGTAAGACAATAGAAATAAGAAGTGTTTTCCCTTTATCCGATGGGAAATACATGGTGAAGGACATGATTGCAAATAATCTGGTCACAAACAGGAAATCCGAAATTCTTTTCAGCAATATTAATGACGGAATAAAGGTCGATGATTCTTTTTTCAGCCTTCAGAACCTTGAAAGGTAAAAATTAAAGACAATAGACAAAAGGCGAAAGATAGACGTAAAAGCCAACGAATCCCCTCCCGGGAGGGGCAAGGGGTGGGTTAAGAAAAAGGTCAATGTTAAGTTGGAATTAATTTAGCTTGAGCTGTTCATTTAAGTTTCATACATTTGCCATACATCCGAAGTTGACAAATGATCAGAAAGGAAGAGACTATCTGTGCACCCGCAACTTCAGGCGGCGGTGCAATTGCAGTACTACGTGTAAGCGGTCCGCAAAGCTTTTCAATATGTGAAAAGATCTTTTTCCCGACTGATAACAGCGTGAGCCTTTCTTCCCGGAAAGGTTATACAATTTCTTTTGGTGAAATACGGGATGATAGTGAGATAATCGATGAAGTTCTTATAAGTGTTTTCAGGGCACCTCACTCCTACACCGGTGAGGACTCAGTTGAGATCTCATGTCATGCATCATCCTATATTCAAACCAGGGTACTTCAATTGCTAATAAATAACGGAGCATTATCTGCCATGCCCGGAGAATTCACACAGCGGGCATTCCTTAACGGGAAAATGGATCTTTCACAGGCAGAAGCAGTTGCAGACCTTATCTCATCCACTACTAATAATGCTCACAGGATTGCTATTAACCAGATGCGGGGAGGTTTTTCATCAGAGATCTCGAGGTTAAGATCTGAGCTTCTTCATTTTGCATCCCTGATTGAATTGGAGCTTGATTTCGGTGAAGAAGATGTCAGATTTGCTGACAGGACAGAACTGGAATTCATAATTAAACAGGTAAAATCTCTGACTGGAGGTCTACTCTCGTCTTTTGCACTTGGTAATGTAGTCAGGAACGGTATACCGGTGGCTATAGTGGGGAAACCAAATTCCGGTAAATCAACCCTGCTCAATTCTTTATTAATGGAGGATAAAGCTATTGTCTCGGAAATACCCGGAACTACACGTGATGTGATTGAAGATACCATTAACGTTGATGGGATTGCGTACAGGTTTATTGATACGGCAGGATTACGGGAAACCTCTGATGTTATCGAAACACTCGGGATACAGAAAACTCATGAAAAGATTCTTCAGGCAGCGGTAATTCTGCTTATTGACGAGGCTACAGATGAACCGGGAATGATTAATCAGAGAGCTAATGAGGTACGAAAGATGATTAAGGAATCGAGGAAAAAGTTAATGATTCTCGTTAATAAAATTGATAAAATCAAACGGAGTAAATTGCATGAACTCAAAACACAAATAATTCTTAGTTCCGGGGAAGAGCTTCTTTTCATCTCAGCAAAAGAGAAGACAGGTATGGATCAACTGAAGCAAAAACTGGGTCAGGTGATAGAAAAGGAAAGGTTGAGTTCAGAGGGTGTAATTATCACAAACACACGTCATTATGAAGCGCTATATCATGTATCGGAAAGCCTGGACAGGATTGAATCAGGACTCAACAATAACATACCTGAAGATCTGATTGCAATAGATATCCGCCAGGCAATACATTACCTGGGAGAAATCACTGGTGAGATTACCACCGATGAGATACTGAAAAACATATTTAAAAACTTTTGTATCGGAAAGTAATTATCCTTCTCATATTTGCTAACTACTTGTTTTTATTTATACTTACGTGTAAATATTTTCTCTTATTTGTTGGCCTATTTCCTTTATTTACTTAATTTAGTTGCCAGTTTGTTGCCCGATCATTTGATATTTGTTTCCTGGCAACAAGTTGGCGAGATTATGTCGCTTAAAGACACATTAAGACCATAGCACTGTTCATAGCTTTTGCTGCCATCAGCATCTGTGGTACATATACCTCTTTCCTGCTGAACTTATTACCTACATTTGCCATCGCAGGAACCAAGGTGTTTTCAAGAATTTCATCAGGACTGATTCCTTCTTCGAGTGCTCGTTTTGCCAATTCATCAGAACCGTACTGATCTTTCATACTAGGCGGATAGGGAGATGCTTTATTAATCTTCCCAACCTCAACACATTGGGCCAGTTTGCTTAATATTTTATTCATGTTTTTTTTATCATTAAAAATTATTTTTTAGCAACTTCGATTTCGTTTTGTCCTTTAGAAACTTTGATATGCTTTTAACGTTAATAAAAAATGCCCTTTTACGTTTTTGATGGACTTTCCCCCTTTTCATCTAAAATTTCTTGATGTAGCTATCATCATTTTCAGGTTTTCTGTAGACGTATTGGGCGGAATAGCGCAACCTGCATTGAGAATAAAACGATTTGAATATTTGTAGATTGACAATAATTCCAAAGTTTTTTTCTGCACATCACTTACTGTACCTAGTGCAAGAACGCCGCTCGGGTCAATGTTTCCAATGAGCGTTGTAGTATTATGAAGAGTGTTAAATATTTTGGTAATATCCGTTTTGTAATCCAATTCAAAAGCATCGGCTCCGGTCAATAACATATGTTCCAGAATAACATCAGTATTCCCGCAAATGTGTAAAGTATAAGCTACACCAGCATTATGAGCTACTTCCACAATTTTCTTTTCATAAGGCATAGCATATTTCAAATACATTTCAGCCGATATCATTTCGGGCCCTGCCGGGCTATCGCCATTGGAAACCATATCGCACCCTGTTTGTGCCATTAGTTTAATAAATTGCGAACAGGCATCAGTACAATATTCAAGTAATAAGTTGATTTGTTCATCCGAGCCCATCATTAAATCGAGCATCCAGTTTTGTGCTCCGCGCATCATACTTGCTAATGAAAATGGCGCTTGGTCGCAGTTCCCACGAATATAAATATCATTTTTAAAATAATCTTTTAATAAGCGGACTGCTTCCAGCCAAACCTGGATATATTTATAATCCTCTACCTTAGTGGATTTTAGATGAATAACATTTTCTAAATTTTCGACATTACCTGTATGAGTCCGAGCAGGGTCATTGACAGGAAAATCAACCGGGACACCAACTGCACCGGCAAGTGTAACCGTGTCGATATCTACAAGAATACCGTCATACTTATATTTGTCAACCGCAGCAATAAAGCATTCAGCAATCAATTTAGGATTGTTACGGTATTGCTCCATTGTAACATTATGTTCTTTGATTGCCATCATAAAATTATGCAGCATCACAGGAATCGTATCAACTGGCTGACCTTTCAGGGCAGAAGTTATTCGCTCGTATCCATTCATATCCGGTTAGGTTTTTTTTAGATGAAAGTCTGTCAATATGCTGAATCATTTCCATTAATTGGTTAATTAATCAGGAAAATATTATGTTAATATTATTATACTATTGATTTAATCATTATCTAACCTGATTAATTCATAAACTTAAAATTAACCATAAAAATTGACTTTTTTGCTTGTGTTTATCCTGATGGGGTTCGTGATTTAGTTTTACAGATGTGATTTTTAAGTTTTTGCCTGGATTCTATCCAGATATTTTTGTAACAGCACTTATTTTTAGCTAAAAATCTTACAATTGGGCATACCTTTTCCATTCTTGTAATTGACTATTAAGCTATATACATGAAATACCGTGATTTAACATCTCTAAGTTCGAAGGATTTTCAGCATCTCAAATCCCTTGATTTGCTCCTTTTTTGTCGGGCAAAACTGTGGTAACTCTATCTTTATCTTGGTTTTCATTTCTTTAACCCAGGCGGCGGTTTTAATAATTTTATTTTGGATGGTTTTCATGGTTGCATTGGCATACTCGCTACCCTTTAATACCTGTTTTTGTAAGGTGTGTATAAGTATGTATGCCATTGAGTGCAGAAACAAACGAAACTGGTTTGATGTAAACTTTGTGCAAGACGACCGGTCTGACTTAAGATACAATTTATGATCTTTTATGCGTAGCTTCATCGAACCACGAGCACAGTAACCTTTCTCATATAAATCACGGGTACAAAAATCTGTAAGGCTAGTGACGATGTACCGGATGTTGGTTCCCATTGTGCTTACCTCAACTTTCACAATAACTCGTTGTGTCAATAGTTCTTTAACAGAATGATCAATATAACGCTGATCCCTTTCGTC
>JBGOZX010000239.1:0-5591 GCA_041480425.1 Bacteroidia bacterium | reverse complement strand
CCGACTAATTCCTCAGCCTGTATGACCTTTCTGGCAAGATACTCGCGGTCAATATCGTCGCCAACCAGGATCAGGTCTATCACCGGGCTATCCTTACCCCTGGCAAAGTCACCGGTCAGATATACACACATAAGCCTGCCGATCCGGTGAATTACCTTTTCAATGACCCGGTCAATACCAGTCTCTTTCATTATTATATTATGTATATCGCTGAAAAGGGGATGGCTGCGATTTGCCTGGTAAACCTTTTTATTACCATCGCGCAGGGAATGAAGAAGTCCTGCTTCTTCAAAGCGATTTAATTCAATCCGGATTGAATTGGAAGACTCCCCGAACTCTGTCTCCAGGCCACGGAGATGAGCTTTTGTACTGCTGTTGAGAAAGAATTTCTTTAACAGTTTGATCCTGGTTTGTGACGTAATAAGGGTGTTTATCATCAGTTCAGGTTAATGAGTAACAAAATTACTCGTTATTTTTTATTATGCAAATCAGATGTGATTTTTATGACAAATTTTGGTGAAGGTAAGTTGATTGGTGTGCGGTGTGAGGTGTGCGGCTCCAAGCGTATGGTATCAAATTTCCAGATGACGAAATTCTGTATCCAAAAATAAATTGCGTACCCAAAACTGTTAGCCGCATACCCCTAACCGCAAACCGCTTGCCTTAATCTGCATGCCCTAAGCCAGTTTGTTTTGTTGAAATTGCCTATCTTTATCCCTCGTGCTAATTATATTTCGAATTTATCAATTAACTTTAAATCGCTGCAAAATGGGAAATTTTCAAAAACTTCGTGTATGGCAATCTGCCAAAGAAATTGCTGTAAAAATTTACAAATTGACTCAAAATCAACAATTCAAAAAAGATTTTGGACTAAAAGACCAGATTCAGAGATCTGCAGTTAGCATCCCGAGCAATATTGCTGAAGGTGATGAATCAGGTTCAGACAAGTTATCTGTTAGACATTTTTACATTGCAAAAGGATCAACTGCAGAACTTATGACGCAATTAATTATTGCCAGTGAAATTGGATATATTGATCTAGATTCAAAAAATAAATTGGTTGACGAATGCGACAAAATATCATCAATGTTAACCAACCTTATTAAGGTAAGGAGTCAAATTGCATAAATTCTTGCACCGCACGCCGCAGACCGCAAACCCCAAACCAATCTTTTCAACCTTTCAACTTTTCAACATTTCAACAATTGTTCGTAAACTTGCATAGTTTCTAAACCGAGTACGATGCCTCGAAGTGAGGATTTTTTTAGAGGAGAGGAATACATTACCCGGTACGCAGAAAATGTAAATAAATGAGAGAGCTTTTATTACTTCTATGTCGTTATCCATTCGAAGAGGCAAACAGGCCGACTTTATCAAAGCTGATAAGTGAGGTTCAGGATTGGCATAAGATGGTTGAGCTGATAAATGCACATGGAATAATAGCTCTGGCTGCATATAATATCAGAGAAGCAGGACTTGAAAAGGCTATCCCGGAAGATGCGATGGCTTTGCTTGAAAATGGCCGTATGCAAAGCATGGTACGCAACAGCTGGCTGACAGAACGATGGAAAGAGGTTAATGCAATCCTTAGTAATGCGGGTATAAAACATGTACTGCTTAAGGGGATGGCTCTGGAACATACTTTGTATGGGGCCAAAGGTCTGCGGCAGATGAGCGACAATGATATCCTCGTAAAACGAGAAGATTCGCTTAAGGCATGGTACCTGTTACAACAGGAAGGATTTACACATGAATTGTTCAAATCACCATTGCACAAAAGAATTCTGTGCGATATCGGCAAACACCTGCCTTGCCTCTACAAAAACGGATATGCAATTGAAATACACCATAAACTGTATGACCCCAGGGTTACAGACAGAAAGAGTTATTATGATCCGGTTGACGACGCTGTCGAAATTCTTATCGGCGACACAAAAGCCCGGGTTCTTCCCAAAAAGATACAGCTAATGCATCTTATTGACCATTTTGAGAAGCATGCATTGGAAGGTGATCAGCAGTTACGCTTATATGCGGATATTGTAATGCTTGATAAAACCAGTACAATCGATATTCCTGATCTTTTTATTTTGAATCCACTGCAAAATACTAAGCCTGAATACCGTAAAGCAGCATACAAAGCAAATATAAGTTTTATACCCGCAAAACATAAATTGAGGTTTATTATGGGTGATATTTTTCCATCAGTGAAATGGATGAAGAAGCGGTATAAATGCAATGCGATAAATACGCTGCTCTATTATCCGCATAGAATTGGGAAGCTGTTGTGGCTAGTATAGTTGCCTCCGGAAAATGAACTTGTTTTTGTATATTAAAGAGGCTGGTGCGGGGTGTGCGGCGCGGGGTGTGCGGAACTTCGAATCCGGCACACAACATTGGAAGACTTGAAATAAATATCCTGAATCAGTTATAAAACCAAAATAGATTTTTGTATTTATAATAATTATTACGTATATTGCGTTACGCAAATTACGTAATATGAAAAACAGAATTACAAATCCCTTTCTTACAGGAGGATATATAGGGCCGGAATATTTCTGTAACAGGCAAAAGGAAACTGAAAAGCTACTGAAAGCTATCTCTTCGCGAAGGAATGTTACCTTGATTTCGCTTAGAAGAATGGGAAAAACCGGACTCCTGAAACATGTAAGTCATCACCTCATGCAAACCAAAAACAGCGTTTCAGTTATTTATGTCGACTTGATGCCTACCATGAATGGCAATGATATGTTGAATGCCATTTCCTCTGCGCTGATACAGATTAAAAAAGAGGAAAGTAACTTCTTTGAAAAAATTCTTACTGTTGTGGCTTCTCTCCGTCCAAAACTGACTTATGATACTCTGACCGGACAGCCGTCAGTCGAACTTAAGGTTGAATCAGCCTCTGATATTCAGTATGGACTTGACCACCTTTTGCGTTATATTTCCGAAATAAAACAGGATCTTGTTTTTATGTTTGATGAATTCCAGCAGATCAATAATTATCCTGAGAAAAACATAGAGCAATTGCTCAGAACCATTATTCAATCATATCCATCAATCCCTTTCATTTTCTCGGGGAGCAGCAAACATATGCTCGAACCAATGTTTTTGTCGGCCGGCCGTCCATTTTATCAGAGCTCTGAACTCATGTACCTTGATAAGATTGAAGAAACGGATTACCGGAAATTCATTACAGATATGTTATTATCAGGAGATAAAAAGATCGATGAAGAGGCTCTTTCCAGAATTCTCACGTGGACAAGGCTGCATACTTTTTATGTTCAGTACGTATTCAATCATCTTTATGAGAACGATAATAAAACTATTAATCAGGATATGACAAGCCGGGTTTTTTATCAGATACTGGCTGCCTTTGAACCATTATATGCAAGCTTCCGGAACCTGATACCATCTCATCAGTACAAACTTTTGCAGGCCATCGCGGTCGAAGATGGCATCACACAACCAACCTCCGGTCAGTTCATTGCAAAACATAACCTTAACAGTGCAAGCTCGGTAACCACATCGATGAAAGCCCTTGCCGAAAAGGAGCTGATAGTCCCTGATGACACAAAATGGTTAGTGTATGATGTCTTTTTCGCCAGGTGGCTGGAGTATCATTACAAACGATAAACGGCTCAACGGAGTACTTCTCCTTCGCCATGGCTACGGAGGACGAAGGGCACAACGGCGCAAAAGCTGATCGTTGGATTCCCCTCCTGGAGGGGCCAGGGGTGGGTAAAAATAAAGTGCAAGGTGCAAGGAGCAAGGAGAGAGTTTAAAGTTTCAGGTTCCAAGTTCAAATTTAAGATTGATAACTATCTGAAAAACTGCACCATGAAACCATAAACATAAAATCAAAATGTCAGCAAAAGAGAGAGAAGAGTCACTAAATTTTGGTAATGGTATTGATTTGATTGATACGATCAAGGCTGTGCTTGAATCAGGTAATTCGGTTGAGTTAAATGCAACAGGATACAGCATGTTCCCAACATTAAGGCCCGGCGACAGGGTAATAGTGAAACCTTTTACAAAAGGAGAATTACCAAAACCAGGTAGTGTAGTGGTTTACAGAGATAATAATGCATTAGTGATCCATCGTCTGATTGAGGTACAAAACAATAACGGGGAACATGTATTTATCACACGTGGTGATTCAAGACAGGAGAGTGATAAACCCTGGACAATTCAACGGCTTTTGGGTGAGGCAGTTAGTTACAAGCATGCCAAAATGGATCATTTCGTGAAAACATTTATTCCAGGCGGTTGGCGATATAAATATAATCGCAGGATTTTGTGGGTGTATTTTAAGACAAAGAGGTTGCTTAATTGCGCGTTTGCCTACGGACTTTGGCCGACATAGTCGGCTACGTCAGATGAAGTCGGCGAGCTCGGCTTCGCCTCGGTTCTCGTTTCAGGTTCAATGTTTCAAGACAAGTGGGTTCTGTAAATGTTTTTGAAGGATTGCCGCGCTTCGCTCGCAATGACGGTGTAAGTAAGTTTGATTGGTCTTGGGGTTGCAGCGCACATAATAAAGTAAACAGTCATTGCGAGGAGGAACGACGAAGCAATCCGTCACTACCATGTGCAAATATTCTAATGAAGCTTCCCCGAATTTCGCACCGTTACACCTTGCACCTTGCACCTTTAATTTTAAACTTCGACCCGCATGCTGCTCACCGCACGCCGCCTTTGAACTTTAAACTTTAAACTTTTGTCTTTTGTTTTTTATCTTTAACTTTATTCTTCTGA
Organism: Bacteroidia bacterium; assembly: GCA_041480425.1. Classification (GTDB taxonomy): domain Bacteria; phylum Bacteroidota; class Bacteroidia; order Bacteroidales; family VadinHA17; genus LD21. The sequence continues at coordinate 839 of JBGOZX010000239.1, read as the reverse complement.
TTTTGCTGTTACTAAATATTTTGTTATTTTTGTTTTTCTAAATTAGGTTTATTGTACCCTATTGTAATAAGTTATGGATGTTAATGCAACCCACCAAGAAGTTTTAAGGTCTTACAAAAAACCGGTTATGAAATGAAAAAACTTACATTATATTTTTTATTGCTGCTGGCAATACCAGCAAGTTTGTTGGCCCAAGTTACAGTTTCCGGATCAAACGGTAAAGACGGGAACTACACATCACTAACTATTGCTTCAACAGGTGCGTTTGCCGCAATTAATAGCGCAACCCATACAGGTTATAATATTGTTATAACAATTACAGCAAGTTCAACCTCCGAGACAGGTGCGGTTGGCCTAAATGCAGGAGCCTGGACTACACTTACTATTTACCCCACAAGCACAGGTCTCACAATTCGCGGAACTGTTGCCGGGCCTCTTATCAATTTAAATGGAGCCGATTATGTTACCATCGATGGAAGGGTTGGTGGTACGGGTTCTACAAAAGACCTGATCATCACCAATCCAAGTATTGATGTTAATGCTTCAACCATCCGTTTTCAAAACTCTGCCGAAAACAATACTGTAAAATATTGCACCATTAAAGGTTCAGGAACACATCCAAGTAGGGGCATCATCCTTTTCATTTCATCCACAACCAGTAATGGAAATAGTGGCAACACGATTGACAATAACGATATTACCAGTGATGCGGCCGGCAGACCTTATAACGCAATTTATTCTCAAGGTGCAAACTCATTTGAAAACAGCGGTAACACCATCAGCTACAATAATATTTACGATTTTCTAAGATCTGGATCGAGTTCAAATGGTATAAATCT
>JBGOZX010000238.1:0-5604 GCA_041480425.1 Bacteroidia bacterium | reverse complement strand
TTGCCTTGTTTTTACTTAACATGATAGGTTTTCTTTATCTTGAATTGATAGTAAAATAAATAATCAAGAGTTATTTTGTTACATGATGAAGTAATTAATCCCAAAACACGCAAAGTTATTGCAAAACACGTAAGAAACTGCTGTTAATCTTTTTAACTTTCATTTAGGATTATTATCGATATATTTGAGTAGAACTTTTAGACTAAAATTTTGGGAATATCTATAACATATACTAGAACAATTTTTCAGAGATATTATCGACTCTTATTATTTTTTCTAATCATTCTATATTCTTGTAATCCAACAAAATATGTTCCGGAAGGAGAAACCCTGCTTGATAAAAACCACATTAATGTAAACAAGGAAGGTATTAAGAAAACCGATCTGGTACCATATATAAAACAGAAACCCAATAAGAGGATCTTTGGTGCAAGATTCCACCTTGGTTTATACAATCTTTCCAACATTAATAAAGAGAAGTGGCCTCATTCATGGTTGCGGAATATAGGGGAGGAGCCTGTTATTTTTGATTCTTTTGCAACCACTAAAAGCAAAGAACAGCTAAAGTCATATGTTGCTTCTAAAGGTTTTTTCGACAGTCAGGTCCGTGATACAGTTGTGACTGCAAAAAGGAAGTCAGAGGTGTTTTACAGTATCGATCTGCATACTCCATATACAATTCGTAACCTGTATTATGAAATTGCAGATTCAAACATTAAGAAACTTTTTTATTTCGACTCTGTTAACTGCCTGATTGAAAGGGGAAGACCTTACGATGTGGATATTTTGCAGGCTGAGCGGTCACGTTTCGAACGCTTTATAAAAGACCGTGGTTTCTATGGTTTTTCGAGCGATTATATTAATTTCAGAATAGATAGTACCATAGGCCACAGGCAGGTGAATATCTATTACGGAATTAAGAATTTCATGAAGCTCGATGAGCATAACAAAGTCAGTCTGGTTCCTCATTCAATGTATCGTGTAAAAAATATTTATATATATCCCGATTTTGTTCCGAAAGATGTTCTGGAAGGTGGCGAGGCCTATCTTAAGAGTCTTGATACCATTAATTATAAAGGGTATTACTTTATTACAGGAAAAGGGAAACCCGAGCTTAAATATGATCTCATAATCCAGTCAATTTACATAAAATCCGGTTCAGCATATAACGTTACAAACACAGAGCAGACTCAGACCCATCTTCTGGCGCTAAAAGAATACCGACTGGTTAATGTGTTCTTTAAAGAACTCGAAACACCCCAGACCAGTCAGAATTCAGAATTATTACTTGATTGCCACATTCAACTTACACTTCTCAGCGCACAATCTTTCAGAGTCGATGTTGAAGGAACAAACTCAGAAGGCAACCTCGGTGGTGCCCTTAACCTGATTTATCAGCACAAAAACCTTTTTCATGGAGCTGAACAGTTTAATATGAAGTTGAAAGGAGCCTATGAAGCTTTAGCACAGCAGAATACGAAGCTTAGGAGTACTCAGGAATACGGCTTTGAGACCAGTCTGAGACTTCCCAAGTTTTTGTTGCCATTACTTAAGAAGGAGGGGTTCATAAAGAATTATAATCCGACCACAATCATACTTGCTGCCTATAACTACCAGAAGATGCCGTTTTACACAAGAACGATAGCTACTGCGACATTTGGTTATAGCTGGAAAGCAGGTAACTATCAGGAACATATAATTAATCCACTTCAGTTAAACGTAGTAAAACTACCTCCACAATCTATCGATTCAGCATTTGCAGCTAAAATAGAATCATCATCATATCTGGCTTATAGTTATAAAGATGTCATGATCCTCGGAGGTAACTACTCTTTTATTTTTAATAATCAGAAGATCCAGAAATCGAAAGATTACTGGTTCCTGAGGGTTAATGCTGAAGCATCCGGAAATATGCTTGCCCTTGCCAGTAAGTTAGGTGGAATGAATAAGAAGGATGGGACCTATAACATTTTCGGACAACCTTTTGCCCAGTACGTCAGGGCTGATCTCGACCTCAGGTATAATGTTATCCTGAACGATGTAAGTTCGATTGTTTACAGAGGTTTTGTCGGCGCGGGTATCCCCTATGGAAACTCAAAAGCGATACCGTTTGAAAAACAATACTTCGGGGGAGGCGCCAACGGGATCAGGGCATGGCAGGTAAGATCCCTTGGTCCAGGATCATATCGTCTCGACGACACCACCAGGTTCATCAATCAGACCGCAGATATCAAAATTGAAGCAAATGCCGAATATCGTTTCAAATTGTTCTGGATCCTAGAAGGAGCTCTCTTTATGGATGCAGGAAATATCTGGACCTATAAAGATGATATTTCCCGGCCTGGATCACAGTTCAGTTTTAACAGGTTTTATAAAGATATTGCTGTGGGAACTGGAACCGGATTCAGATTTGATTTTAAATTTGTTATCGGACGTGTCGATCTAGGAATGAAACTGCGTGATCCTAGTATATCCAGCGGGTCAAAGTGGATATTAATTAACCGGCAATATAAAAGGGAGGACTTCACAGTGGTATTTGCAATTGGATATCCATTCTGATTGGACCATTGGAAAAAGTACAAAAAATCCACTGTTTTACTTTCTTTTCATGTTGAAATTATTTATATTGCAGCTAGTCTCACTGCTTTCTTATGGATTCATTTAAAGAACCACTTAAAAATTGGTTTGGTTATACCCGCAGGGAAAGAAGGTCTGCATTAATCCTTCTAATCATCATCCTGACAGTTTTGGGAATAAGATTTATTATACCGGAAAGGAATACTACTATAAAGGAAATACTTATCAGTTTTCCAGGACATGAAAGCGACAGCATTAAGTCTGCAGAAGTGACTAAAGTCATTTATAACCAGAGGGAAGTCCGGCCCCCACGCCGGCAAAAACCATTACTCGATATTAACAGCTGTGATTCTGCCTCGCTGGAGGCCCTGCCTGGAATTGGTCCTGTTTTATCCGTCAGGATTATCAAGTACCGGAAACTTTTAGGAGGTTATGCCACAGTTAATCAGTTAAAAGAGGTTTATGGTCTGCCGGAAGAAACTTTTAACCGGATTTCATCAAGAGTCTTTGCAGATTCCCTGGCTGTAAAAAAAATTAAAATCAATAAAGCTGATTATAAAGAAATTATCAGACTTCCCTATTTTAAAAACTATGAAGTATCTGCCATTCTGAAGTACAGGGAATTAAAGGGGACGATTAAAGGAATGAACGATCTGATTGAAAATAAGTTGATTGCTGCTGAAACTGTTGCTAAAGTAAGGCATTACCTGGATTTTGGGGAATGAAATTTCCCCTTTGAAAATGATTTAACCTCATCCCCCTGTCCCCATTCTCCTGAAAGAGAAGGGGGTAATGTGACCTATATTAATTATATAGCCCCTCTCATTCAGGAGAGGGGTTGGGGTGAGGTAAGAAAAAATGGGGTTAACTAGGGGTTCAGAAGCTGAACCAGCAATTTTAACCAATTATTAACTTTTTAAATTTGGATTCTGGTTTAAAAACATCTAATTTTAATAGATACAAAATTTATACAAAACAGCAACAAATAGATGATTAATCACTAAAAATGAAAAGATATGGATAATTTATTCCCATAAAAGTTTTGAAAAGACTTTTTCTATTTCTAAATTTGCGCCTCGTTTTAAAACTGAATTTTAAATTATGATTATTGTACCATTAAAAGAAGGCGAAAACATTGAAAGAGCTTTAAAGAAGTTCAAAAGGAAATTTGAAAAGACGGGAGTAATCCGTGAATTACGTTCACGTCAGGCTTTTGTGAAGCCTTCAGTACGCCGGAGGGAAGAGATAAAGAAGGCTATGTACGTACAAAAGATGCAGGAAAGCGAAGAGTAGTTCGACTTACTGTATCGATTTGCTTTAAACATAACGGATAAGTGGTTCCTTTATGAATCATAAGGAATCGTTCTTACAATATCTGCAAATTGAAAAGCGGTATTCACCGCATACTGTAAGGTCTTATTTAAACGATCTGGATCAGTTTTATTCTTATTTATCTGCGGAGGGAAAGCCGGTTGAACCGGAATTAATTACCTCACATGACATCAGATCCTGGATAGTAAGCCTTCTGGAAAATGATTATAAACCTGTTAGTGTACATCGCAAGATATCTTGTCTTAGAGTCTTTTACCGTTATTTAAGGAAAGAAGGCCATGTGAAAAGTGATCCTCTCGAGAAGGTAGTACTGCCTAAACTTAAAAAGAGTCTGCCTGTTTTTGTTGAAGAAGGATCACTTAATAAACTGCTGGATAATTATGATTTCGGTAATGACTTCGCCGGATTAAGAAACAGAATGATAATAGAGATGCTGTACCTGACGGGAATGAGAAGGTCGGAACTGACAGGCCTCAGGAATTTTGATGTTGATCTGCCTGGAGCAACAGTAAAGGTAACCGGTAAGAGGAACAAGCAGCGGATAATCCCTCTTCTTAAATCGTTCACATCAAAACTTGAAGAATATATTAAGTTAAGAAATGAGAATTTCGACGAAGGTAATGAGGGGTGGTTTTTTGTTACCAATAAGGGGAACAAATTGTATGACAAATATGTTTATAATACCGTAAGGGGTTATCTTTCGATGGTTACGACAATTGAAAAAAAGAGTCCGCACATTCTGAGGCATACTTTTGCAACTCACATGTTAAACCGAGGAGCGGATCTTAACTCTATCAAAGAATTTCTGGGGCATGCTAATCTTGCTGCAACACAGGTTTACACACATAACACATTTGAAAAACTCAAGAAGGTATATAAACAGGCTCATCCAAGAGCTTAATTATTAATCAATTAAACAGGAGGTGCTACTATGAACGTTCAGATTCATTCAGTGCGGTTTGATGCCGACAAAAAGCTAATTGATTTTGTTCACCAGAAACTGGATAAGCTTACCCAATTTGGTGAGGGAATTGTTAATGCTGAAGTGTACCTGAGGCTTGATAAGGATCAGGAACGTGAGAACAAAATTAGCGAAATTAAGCTGGAGTTACCGGGTGGACCTTTATTTGCCAGAAAACAGAGCAAGACATTTGAAGAAGCAACAGACGAGGCAATAGATGCTCTTAAGAAGCAGATTACCAAGTACAAACAGAAGAAAAGAGGGGTGTAAACATTCTGGTTACAAAAATATTTTGAATTATTTTGATAAATGAAATATAAATTCATACATTTGCAAACCGAATTTTAAGGGGGTATTATGCGCTCACGGGACGTTCTTTAAATTGCCGATGTAGCTCAGTTGGCCAGAGCAGCTGATTTGTAATCTGCAGGTCGGGGGTTCGAATCCCTTCATCGGCTCTTGAAAGAGTTGTGAATGTGTGTCTTAGGAGATAAACTCTGTTTCAAGGGGGAGATACCAAAGCGGCCAACTGGGGCAGACTGTAAATCTGCTGGCAAATGCCTTCGTAGGTTCGAATCCTGCTCTCCCCACTTTTGGCAGAAAGTTTCCGTAAAATTGGGATGGTTCAGGATTGGATTTACGGACCTCGACGGAAGATATCAGGCGGGAGTAGCTCAGTTGGTAGAGCATTAGCCTTCCAAGCTAAGGGTCGCGGATTCGAGCTCCGTCTCCCG
>JBGOZX010000237.1:0-5607 GCA_041480425.1 Bacteroidia bacterium | reverse complement strand
ATTTTAAAAAATGAAACTATTCAATTTTAAAACTGAAAAAATCAGAGGATACGTTTATTCTGCATCGGAAGACGATGAACGGTTTCGTAATACTCAAGTAGGTGACTTAATAATAAATAAGGACAAAAAGCCACCTTGGATTATAGTTTACCACTCATTAGATACCGTAATTATAACCAAATGGCCAGGGAAATTATTTGAGGTAGAAGTATTAAACCAGTCTAATGAAAAATCCCTGAATAAAGGACTGATTAAAAATGTTTGGTACGCCAGAACATTAGGCGTCAAAATTCTACGGAAATTGTCAGTAGATATTCTATTTGGACAAAATGGAACATTAATAAGTCAGATAATTGATAGAACAAGAAATATTACGGAGCAAGAAGTGACTTCATTGGCAGAAATTGAAGCGAATGAAGCACGTGAAATATTTTCTAAAGCATGGGGAAATTGGATTGCACTAACTAACAAAGATTGCCCTTATCTTGGTGAAGGACATTGCGATACTTTGAAAGTTACCCCAAAGAACCAAAGTTACGGTTCGCCAATAAATAAAGGACTTTCAGTTATTGCTTCTCAAATTAACATCCGTGCGAGAGAAATATTGGGAGATAAAGCATTTACCGAAGATGAAAGAGGCGAATTAAATTTAATTCCTGTTTGGGCAAAAGCCTGTGAAAGGTTACTCCACGCAGGAATGTCTTATGAATCAGATGGACTATTATCAAAATCAGAAAAAGAAATCCTTTCTTTACCATATAAAAAAGTGTTTGAAAAATTTTAAAAACAGCCGCTACCACGAACAATAAAGTTAATAGTTTATCAAGATTGTAAGCCTTCGGAAATCATCTCCGGGGGCTTTTTTATTTGCTTCGTGTCCAAGACTTTCCTAACTTTATCACAATGAATCTATAACATGGCAAGCCTCATCCCCGGTTACGAATACGACATCTTCATCAGCTACCGTCAGAAAGATAACAAATACGATGGCTGGGTAACCGAATTTGTTGACAATCTGAAAAGAGAGCTCGAAGCAACTTTCAAAGAAGATGTCAATCTATATTTCGACATCAATCACCACGATGGTCTTCTAGAGACCCACGATGTTGATGCCTCGCTGAAAGAAAAACTAAAATGTTTAATATTTATTCCAATAATTTCGCGGACCTATTGTGATCCAAAATCTTTTGCCTGGGAACATGAGTTTAAAGCTTTTGTTGAAGAAGCTTCCAAAGATCAGTTTGGATTAAAAGTAAAACTTCTGAACGGCAATGTAGCAAACAGGGTACTTCCTGTTCGCATACATGACCTGGATGTTGCCGATATTAAATTGTGTGAATCGGTACTTGGAGGATATCTCAGGGGAGTGGAATTCATTTACCGGGAACCGGGAGTAAACAGGTCTCTTACCCCAAAAGATAAAGAAAAACGAAACCTGAATAAAACAATCTACCGTAACCAGATAAACAAGGTTGCCAATGCTGTAAAGGAGATTATTTCCGGATTAAGAACAGACAATATTGAAACCGATTTGGATTTGTCTGGATCAGCAATGCCATGGGAAGAAACTGGAAAAGAAACGGGATATAAGGAAAAAAGAAAACCAGAGAAATCCAGGAAGGTTTGGCTGATGTCAGGAATTCTGGCTCTGTTTTTGACAATATTATTATTAGTGATATTTATATATCCCGCGTTATTTAAAAGTAAATCACTCGAGAATCTAAGATCTCATCCGGGGGAGCTTTCCGTAGCAGTATTACAGTTTCAGAACCTGACTAATGATACCCTCCGGAATATATGGAAGGATATGATCCAGGAAAATCTTATCTCCGCTCTTTACAATACAAGGGAACTGCATGTTAGAAGCAAAGAGATTGTCAATGATCTATATCAAAAAAAAGAATATAAAGGTAATTCAAGGATCCCGTCAAAGATTGCTGATGCGATATCTGAAAAAGTTGACGCTGACATTTATTTAAATGGGAGCTTTATGAAAGTGGGCCACCAGATAAGAATTGATTTACAGATGGTTGATACAAAAACCGAGGAGGTTTTAAAAACATTCTGGAAAAGTTGTCCTGAAGATGACTCATTATTCTTCCAGACTATTAATTTACTTAGTGCTGATGTGACCGATTTTCTTGTGATCTCCAAATTCATAAACGTGCACCCGGAATTCAGGATAAAACCTTTCACAACTACATCGGCCCAGGCATTTAAGAGTTACATTAAAGGTGAGAATGCCTTTGATGTATACGATTATAACACCGCAGAATACTGGTATCTGAACGCACTTGCAATCGATTCAAACTATTATAATCCGATGTTCCGGCTGTCTCAGATATATATAGACCAGGCTGCATTATATGCAGAAAAGGATAAAACGGAGAAGTCAATAAACTGGTTAATGAAATGCTACAATAAGAAAGACCTGTGGCCCCCGGTCTATCAGTTCTGGATTAGCTATATATATGCTATTTTTTTTGAATCACAGGATGAACAGATCAGGTACTTAAAACTGCGTGAAGCCGTCGATGATTATCTGCCAGAAACACATAATGCATTAGGGGGGATCTACTTTGAGAGGAAACAGTATGATGATGCTATTTCTGAGTTTGAAAAGTCAATGGCAATCTATCGTAAATATGGTAGTGAGTATTTAAAGGATAATCAAGTTTACGGCAACCTGGCAGAACTCTACCGGAGGACAGGACAGTATGAGAAAGAAAAAAAACTTTTACAGGAGGCAGAACAGTATATTCCTGAGACATGGATGTATACACTGCGGGCATTGCTTGCATTTGAGGAAAAGGATACAACTGGAGCAGAGAGATTTATTGAGAAATATTTAGAGGTTAAAAAGAAATTATTACCTTCTCAGGCCGATGTTGCTTTAGGACTGGGTGATCTTTATTCCCAGGCAGGATTCATCGACAGGGCTGAAACTGAATATCGCAAGGCGCATGCCCTGGCTCCTGACAATACTCACAAAATAGATGTTTTAGCCGACTTCCTTTTAGATAATAATCGCAGCCTTTCTGACTATTCAGAACTCATGGACAGGGCTATCGTACTGGCACCTGATAAGATAGCTTATTATAACTACCTGGAAAAGAAGGGCTGGGGCTTATACAAACAGGGCAAACACAAGGAAGCTCTGGAAATTTTGCAAAAATGCTGGGATGAAGCACCTTTTAAATTTTATTCCATAAAATCTCATCTTGAGGAGGTGAAGAAGGCGGCCGGAAGTCAGATGTAAGAAGTGAGAAGTGAGAAGTGAGATGTCAAAATTGAAGATAAAGACAAAAGACAAAAGTCACAAGATAAAAGTTTAACAATAGGAGTAATACAGCAGTGCAACTCCGTTTTAACTCAGTGTAACTCCGTGGTTTAGTTAGGATTAACATAATAGTATACAATGAACTAGCAACATGGCAAGCCTCGTCCCCGGTTACGAATATGACATCTTTATCAGCTACCGTCAGAAAGACAATAAATACGATGGTTGGGTAACCGAGTTTGTTGATAATCTGAAAAGAGAACTCGAAGCGACATTCAAGGAAGAAGTTTCTGTTTATTTTGATATAAATCCACATGACGGTTTATTAGAGACCCATGATGTAGATGCTTCTTTGAAAGAAAAACTCAAATGCCTTGTTTTTATTCCAATCATTTCTCGTACTTATTGTGATCCAAAATCATTTGCCTGGGAGCATGAGTTAAAAGAATTTGTAGAAGAAGCCTCAAAAGATCAGTTCGGACTAAAAGTTAAACTGCCTAATGGAAATGTTGCTAATCGGGTTTTACCGGTTCGTATACATGACCTGGATCCTGCTGATATTAAATTATGTGAATCAGTCCTGGGGGGAATTCTCCGTGGTGTGGAGTTTATTTATAAAGAACCAGGAGTTAACAGGTCTCTAACCCCTAAAGATAAGGAAAAGAAGAATCTGAATGGCACAATATACCGGAACCAGATAAACAAGGTTGCTCTCGCAATAAAAGAGATTATTATGGGGTTGCAGGCAGTGCCTGGCGCCCATGCTGGAATTGAGAAACCCGGAAGAACATTCGAAGAGGAATATTTCACTGAAAAGAAAAAGGATGAGAAGAGCCCAAAAAGGTATCGCAAAACGAAAATTATTACAGGAGTATTAATACTGGCAATAATAATAATCACAGGCCTCTATTTAGTTCCTCGGTTGCTCAATAATAATACCAGAGAGGAAAAAGAATCATCAGATAAAAGAATTTGTGTAGTTGTGATGCCATTCAGTAATACGACAGGGGACTCAATCTGGAACTCTTATCAGGCCATCATTCAGCAGAGCCTTATCTCATCCTTAAGTCGTTCAAATGAGATCAGGGTCAGGCTTCAATCCAATATTAACAATTCACTTTCTTTCAGCGGATATAGCGAAAATGGATATATTCCTATAAATGTTGCAGGCGAAATTGCAAAAAAGCAGGAAGCGGATATACTTATTTATGGTTCAATTCAAAAATCGGAATCGGGTTTGGCGATCAATACTCAGCTCGTTGAATTAAAATCGAACGAGGTAATAAAATCAATCACTTCTGAAGGTCAGAACAGCGATAAAAAGATTTTTGATATTATTGAAGCTAACCGGAAACAGGTGACGGACTTTCTGATAATGTCAAAGATCATAAAGGACAACACTCCCTATGGTTTTGATTACAAGTACTCTACTACAACAACTTCACCGGAGGCAGTCAGGTATTTCTATCTTGGGAAAACGGCCCAAGGAAATGGGAATATGGAACTTGCACTTGATTATTTCTTAAAATCAAATTCCATTGATTCAAATTATTATGATCCTTACATTGAAATTCCTGCCATGTACTCGGCGTATATCAAGAACCCTGATCCGGAGCAGAATTGTAAATGGCTTATCAGGGCGTACAATAAGAGGGATCAGTGGCCTGAGTCTGAGCGCCTTTTTGCCTGCTGGGAATATGCTAATACCTTTGAATCATTTGGCGAATCAATAAAATACCTGCAGCAAATTCAAAAGATTGATGACCAGGATATTTCTTCAAGTCGTCTGCTTGCTCTATGTTCTTATTTTGCAAAGCAATATGACTTATGTATCAGGGAATATGCTCATTTCAAAGAGCTGGCCAGCAAATGGGATAAAAATTATTTAAGCTGGGGTGATTTCTATTTCTATCCCGGACTTGCTTTACATAAGACAGGCCAATTTAAAAAGGAAAGAGAACTATACAACGTGGCTGAAAAATACTTCCCTGATGCTCCCTGGCTCAGTTCTTTTCAGGCAATCCTCGCTTTAACCGAAAAAGATACAGCAAGAGCAAATATTTATATTGAAAAATACCGTTCCTACAAGAAGAAAAATTCGGAATCAGAGGCTGCTGCAGAACAAGGAGTTGGGGATATCTATTTCAACGCTGGTATGCTGGAAAGAGCAGACAAGCATTATCAAAACGCACTGTCACTCGAACCCGACAACATAGACAGATTAAATAGTGTTGCCGATTATTATATTGAGACAGGCAGAAATATTGACAAGGTCCCGGCAATGATTGATAAGATTTTAAAAATGACTCAGAAGAAATATGATTACT
>JBGOZX010000236.1:0-5638 GCA_041480425.1 Bacteroidia bacterium | reverse complement strand
CCCAAGGGGCACGGGGTGGGTTTCTCTTCTTAAATCCCCTCCCCCAAGGGGCACGGGGTGGGTTTCTCTTCTTAAATCCCCTCCCTGGAGGGGTTTGGGGTGGGTTTCTCTTCTTAAATCCCCTCCCTGGAGGGGTTTGGGGTGGGTTTCTTAAATAAATATAAATGTCCAAAACAAGAAAAATATTCCCTTATAACCCTGAACTTAAAGAACTTGCCAGTGAGTTAAGAAAGAATATGACATTCTCTGAAGTTTTGCTCTGGAACGAATTAAAACAGAAGAAAATATTGGGACACGACTTTGATAGGCAGCGACCTATAAATAACTATATTGTTGATTTTTATTGCAAAGAGTTATGTCTTGCTATTGAGATTGATGGAGATACTCATATTTACAGATATGAGTATGATGAAGAAAGACAGAGGACTTTGGAAAAGCTTGGAATTCATTTTTTAAGATTTGAAGATATTGAGGTTAAGAAGAACATTTCGAATGTTTTAAGAGTAATTGAACATTGGATAAAAAGAAATGAACCCACCCCTGACCCCTCCAGGGAGGGGAATTCCTTAAAAAGAGAGTTGATCAAAAATAAGAAACCCACCCCTGACCCCTCCAGGGAGGGGAATCCGATGAGTGAAGACTTACAATACTTTATTTAAAAAGTCTAATGGCATCTAATTTAGTACAACATCCATATATATCCTCAGTCGTCTCCATCGGCTCCACACCTCTTGGCGGAGACTACCCCATCCGTATCCAGTCCATGACCAACACGGATACTCTTGATACAAAGGCTTCTGTTGCTCAGTGTATAAGAATTATCGAGGCGGGTGCTGATTATGTAAGGCTCACTGCACAAGGGATAAAGGAGGCAGAAAACCTGGCTAAGATAAAAAAGGAGTTGCAGAAAGCAGGCTTTGATACCCCACTCATTGCTGATATACATTTTAATCCTGCAGCTGCAGAGGTGGCTGCAAAACTGGTCGAAAAAGTCAGGATCAATCCGGGTAACTATGCCGATAAAAGAGCATCCTTTGCAAAAATTGACATTACTGAAAAGGAATATTACAAGGAGCTGGAAAGAATTCATTCCAGACTGCTTCCTCTTATTAGTATTTGCCACACCAACAAAACTGTTATCCGTGTAGGTGTCAACCACGGATCATTATCTGACAGGATAATGACAAAGTACGGAAATACTCCAAACGGAATGGCTGTCTCGGCAATGGAGTTCATCCGCATTTTCAGAGCTGAAAATTTTCACAAGCTTGTTCTTTCTATGAAGTCATCCGATACTGCCGTTATGATTGAGGCAACAAGAATGCTTGTCAGGATGATGACAGAAGAAGGGTTCGCGTATCCTCTTCACCTCGGTGTCACTGAAGCCGGAGAAGGGGAAGACGGAAGAATAAGATCGGCTGCAGGTATAGGTGCCCTTCTCTCTGAAGGGATAGGTGATACCATAAGGGTCTCCTTGTCTGAAGATCCTGAAAAGGAGATCCCCGTTGCGAAAAAAATTGTTGGTTTTTACCCGAAAGGAATCGGTGCAGAAAAGCCAACTGCACCTTTATCGTTCACAACACCTTCTGATAAACCTTCCATTTTCAATAAAATACACGGCCCCCTTGTTTTGGCTTACCTGACCTCTCTGCAAAACATTGACAATAATTTCTTTGCGGAGGCTGGCTTTCAGACTGATGAAGTCACCGGGGAAATTATTAAATCAGATGGTTCTGCCGACATTATAATCTCAGTAAAGGTTCCGGAAAAGATTCCCGGAGAAGCAGTTATAGCTATCCCTTTCAAAGAGTGGTTGAAAAACAGGAAAATTAAAAGTTGTTATCCTCTTTTCTCTCCGGAGACTTATTCCGTAAGCTCAGAAAAATCAAAAGAATTTAATCTGATACTAACCGGTTCGAATTTTAACGTTGAAGCTATAAAATATGTTGATTGTACATCATCAATGATGATATTCCGGTTTGATGCGGAAAAAGAGAGATTTGCTCCAGAAATTTTTATGAATACACTATGTGAATATCATCTGGAATTCAACATTATTCTGAATCCTGTTTTTAACGAAGAATCAGTTGAAGATCTTCAGATAAAGGCTTCTTCACTTCTTGGCCGTTATCTTAATGACAGAAATGTTGCCGGCATAAGCATCACAAACAAAAAAGAGATCCCTCTCCGGGAAATCACCTCTTTGTCTTTCTCAATCCTTCAATCCACCGGATTGCGTATCACCAGGACAGTCTATCTCTCTTGCCCCACATGCGGCCGTACAAAATTCAACCTTCAGGATGCGGTAAAAAAAGTGAAAACCGTAACAGGTCATTTGAAAGGCCTCAAAATAGCAGTTATGGGGTGCATAGTAAATGGTCCGGGTGAAATGGCAGGAGCCGATTATGGATATGTAGGTGCAGCAAACGGAAAGGTCAATATCTACCGGGGAACAATCCCTGTTCTGAAAAATATACCTCAGGAGTCTGCTGCTGAAGAATTATTGGGACTTATTGAAAGAGATCAAAAAGAGACTTAACCCATCCTTGTCTTTATTCTACCTCACCCTATATCCCTCTCCTGAAGGAGAGGGACTCAACATGTTTATAATCAATGTCTTACTCCTGCCCCCTTCTCTTTCAGGAGAAGGGGGCATGGGGGATGAGGTGATTGATAATGGAGAAGGGGGCATGGGGATGAGGTGATTGATAATGGAGAAGAGGGCCAGGGGGATGAGGTATAATTAACCAACCAACTTGTAATCCAACTGTTTCTTCTGAAGATCCGCCTTCACAACCTCTATTTTAACACGGTCACCAAGAGTGTAAACTTTACCTGTCGAACGTCCTTTTATGCAATAATTCTCCTCATCGTACTCATAGAAATCGTCGACAAGTTCCCTGATATGGATCATGCCCTCGCACTGATTCTCAATGATCTCCACATATATTCCCCATTCGGTAACTCCTGAAATCAGACCTTCAAACTCTTTCCCGGTCTTGTCGCTCATATACTCCACCTGTTTGTATTTTACAGATGCTCTTTCTGCTTCGGCAGAAAGTCGCTCCATCTTTGAAGAGTGATCACATAGCTTTTCATATTTATCCTGACTTCCGGGATTTTCCTGATCCAGGTAGACTGTGAGCAGA
Source organism: Bacteroidia bacterium (assembly GCA_041480425.1). Lineage (GTDB taxonomy): Bacteria > Bacteroidota > Bacteroidia > Bacteroidales > VadinHA17 > LD21. The sequence continues at coordinate 2,489 of JBGOZX010000236.1, read as the reverse complement.
CGATGAACCATCATATCGGGATAGCGCCGTATTGGAGAGGTAAAGTGTGTATAATACTTAAACGAAAGCCCGTAATGTCCGATATTATTTGTTGAATAGACAGCTTTTGCCATTGAACGTAAGGCAAGTGTTTCGATAATATTTTGTTCTTTCTTACCTGCTACATCATTCATCAGCTTATTCATTGCCTTAGGAAGAGAGGTCTTTTCATCCGCTACAAGCTTGTAGCCAAAACGGGTAATAAAATGGCTGAAGCTGCTTATCTTTTCAGGATCAGGTTTGTCATGAATCCGGTAGACAAAAGTTTTCCCCTTGAGTTTTTTCCCCACATACTCTGCAACCCTTTTATTTGCAAGAAGCATGAATTCTTCGATTAGCTGATTTGCTGTACCCATATCACGAAACCTGATACCTAAAGGTTTTCCTTCATCATCAAGGTCAAATTGTACTTCAACCTTCTCAAAAGCAAAGGCACCTGATGCAAATCTTTTTGTCCTGAGCTGCTGTGCCAGCCTGTGAAGTATCGATACCTGTTCTTTCATGTCTCCCTCGCCTGTATCAATTACCTCCTGTGCTTCATTATATGAGAACCTTTTGTCTGAATTGATAATGGTTCTTCCAAACCACTCATTGATAACCTCCGATTTATCATTCAGCTCAAAAACAGCCGAATAGGTTAGTTTATCTTCAGCAGGATTCAGTGAGCAGATATGGTTTGAGAGTCTTTCCGGAAGCATTGGTACTACCCTGTCAACCAGATAGATTGATGTAGCTCTCTGTTTTGCCTCCTCTTCGGTAAGTGAACCCACCTTCACATAATAAGTGACATCAGCGATATGAACTCCTACTTCCCAGTTACCATTTTCAAGTTGTTTAAGGGAGAGAGCATCATCAAAGTCGCGTGCATCAGCAGGATCGATAGTAAAGGTTGGTATATCACGAAAATCCCTGCGGGCCCTAATATCTTCTTCTGTAATCTCACCGGGAATCTTCGCGGCATCCTGTTCAACTTCCTCAGTAAAATGGTAGGGTAGTTCAAATTCTGCAAGAATGGCATGCATTTCTGTCTCATGCAAACCAGGATAACCAAGCACATTAATTATTTCCGCCACCGGATTCTTTGACTTAGGATCCCAGTCGATGACCTTTGCAACAGCTTTTTGTCCCTGTTTTGCACCATTCAGCTTTGTTGAGGGGATGAATAGATCGAAAGGCATATTCTTGTTATCGGGGATCAGAAAAGCAAAATTGGGCATTATCTCTACTGTTCCGACAAATGATGTCCGCCATCTTTCAATAATCTCAACAACCTCACCTTCAGGTCTTGCCCCTTTCCTCTTCGCATATAGCCATACCTTGACTTTATCGCCATGAAGGGCTGTCTTAAGGTTTTTGGCCGATACGAATACATCATCTTCAATATCATCAGTCGAGATAAACCCATAACCGCTTCTTGTCATATCGACCGTACCGGTAATATAACCCCTGGTTGTAGCCTTTGCCTTATATTTTCCCTGGTAAATCTCCTGAATATTACCCTCCTTTTTGAGATCCCTTAAAATTTCAGAGATCATTTGTATATATGGAGAATCTGTGATATTAAGCCGTTTGGCTATCTGTTTATAATTTAATCCCTGGTCAGGTTGTTTATTCAGGGTGGCAAGTATTTGTTCTGTAATTAATTGCTTTGAAATGCCAGCATTTTGTTTTCCCTTCCTGCTCATAATTCAGTTTTTGCGAAGGTAAGAAAAGGTAGCATAAATTTTAATACATTTGGTTTATAAATTGAAATCCCATGGTAAGTCTGAAATCAATCCCTTCACGTTCTCCTTCAATAGTAACCAGAAAAACCGGGAATGAATATGTTCTTGTTCCCATTGCCAATAATATAGCCGACATGAATAGTGTTTATACCCTTAATGAAACAGGTGCATTTATCTGGGAACACATCGATGGTAAAAGGAGTGTCGGGGAATTAATAGATGCTGTCACGGCTGAATATGATATTGATAAAGAAACTGCTTCAGCAGATGTTTTTTCATTAATTAATAACCTGAAGGATTATCTTATTATTAATTAAAATCAGCGCATATCTGCGCTATCAGCGGGGAAATTTGTCCCGCAGATTTCGCAGATTAATGCAGAAATGATAGAATGATTTTATCAAAATTGATGAGGAGCTACACTTTAAATATTGCCGGATATAACATCAGAGTTGAAGCTTCAGAAACCGGACCAGATCTTGTTCCATCGGAAAGGTTTCTCAGAAATATCTGTCAGTACCGGGATTATGATATCCTGATAAGAGTTCATTCCGGAACATTATCATTGTCAGAAGAGGCCGAGAGAGTATTTGTTGCTCCATATGTCGTAGAGATAAAAGGCTATAAGATAAAAAGAAGTGATAACTTCTGGAGTGTATATAAGCACAATTACGATCTATTCATTATTACTAACTTTCCTCATTCATCTTCTAATAAAAGGGCGCT
>JBGOZX010000235.1:0-5639 GCA_041480425.1 Bacteroidia bacterium | reverse complement strand
CACAATCCTGCAACCTGGCCGAAACAAAGCGAAATGGCGTTTCTCGGAAAATGGAATGAACTGAAAGAGTGGCAGGATCAAATGACCGGTGGCAAGGAATAAGCATTCTTTGATCGTGTCATCAATTATCTTGTCATACAGGTTATGGATATCATAAATGTACTTGATCAAATTCCCCATAAGATGAGTCCCGTGCTATATCATACGCCAGCTTAAGGGAAGGATTGTATTTATTCTTCTCGAGGAAAACAATTTAAATCAATACAGTGTACCTCGGTGGTAAAATAATTCCCGTCACCCGATCCGAGATCGAGGGAGACCCTTATACTGTCTCCGCCAGAAATAATTGTACCGCCATCAGGCACAATCCTGAGCCGTGTTTCCATTTTGACTCCAGTTCCTTCGCCCACATGCTCGTTCATCATGATTTCACGATTGACCGCTTTTATTTCTGCCTTGTTTCCAGGTCTTGACAATCGTGCTGTAAAAGTGACAGCTCCTGATTTATCTGCAGTGAACCTTATTACAAGAGACTGATCGGGGGCGCTCGAAAATACCTCACGTGTAAAGTTTACCTGATTGGCAGTGTAGGTCACTTTTGATATTGCTTTTTCGATATCAAGTTCGCGACGATAGCCGGAGACTCCCCGCGCCGGACCGAAATCAAATGTGAGGTCACCGAGAGTCTGATAACTTGAAGCGTCATCACGTCTGAAGCTTCCCATTATTCCACTCCGGGCAAGTTTTTCTGCCTCACTGTATTTTCCTTCAAACAGTAGTTTCCTCACTTTCGGAAGGTTCTTCAGTGCTTCGGGATTGGCATCCCAGCGTGGTTTTCCTGTCCAGACTGATTCTTCATTCAGTTGAAGACGTTCTTTTTCGACACCTCCGAAAATCATTGCTCCCAGTCTGCCGTTTCCGACAGGAAGTGCATCATTCCACGATTCAGCAGGCTTATCGAACCAGATCTTCATTCCGGAAGGGTGAGTCTGGCTTTTGAGGGGGATTGGGAAAACACTCAACTTTCAACTGGATCTTTTATTAAAAACATTGATTTTTCTCCCCCTCTGGGGGAGATCCCGCAAAGCGGGAAAGGGGGTCTCAAGTTGACCACAAAATCCTTAGATGACGTATGGGATTAAACAAAGAGACGCCCAATTAAGGCGTCTCTTTGTTTAATCCTATAAGGAATTATATTATTTCTTCAGAAGATCCCTGATTTCAGTCAACAGAGTCTGATCTTTTGTTGGGGTCGGAGGAGCTGCAGGAGCAGCTTCTTCTTTCTTCTTGGCTGCATTAATTGCCTTGACAAGCATAAAAACAACAAAAGCAATAATCAGGAAATCAATGGCAACCTGGATAAAACTGCCGTAATTCCATGTAACAGCAGGAACTGTTTCTGTTGCTGCTGTTATTGTAAGCTTCAGATCAGTGAAGTTCACGCCGCCAAGAAGCGCCCCGATCGGCGGCATTATAATGTCATTCACCAGTGAAGATACAATCTTACCGAATGCTGCACCGATGATGATACCTATGGCCATATCGACCATGTTACCTTTAATTGCAAACTTTTTGAATTCATCTAAAAATTTCATTTTGTCAGGGTTTAGTTAATTAATATCAGAATTTATAAGAAAATCCAACTCCTAAAATCTCTTTAAACTGTGTCCGGGGACCTGGAGCCTCAGTAGATTCAAATAGACCGTTCCCGTTTCTGCTGCAAATACTCCGCCTTTTTTCCATCCCATTACAGTGTCGGCATTGACTGTTTTTAATCTCTTTTCAGCTTCGGTAATCTGCCCGACAGCTGCAGAATAAAAAAAATTAAAAAGCAAGAGTAATGAATACAGTTTAATTTTCATTACATAATAAGTTTAGTTTACTTTTCCGATCAGGATAAATAAGTACTTGAAAACAAAAAAACTAACCGCATAGAGCGTAAAATTAATTATCAGAGGACATAAAACTATATAATACGTTTTAGCTTTGCGTGCTCTGCGCCAACTTTGCGCTTTCAGCGGTTAATATACTGTGGCTGAAATTGATTGATTTTATTTTGCTACCTCTTTGGCTTCAGCCTTGGCAGCATTTCTTTTTACCGATTCTATGCCATTGTCGCGACCGCTTTCACTTTTATAATTCTGGCTTGTCCCAATTATCTGGCTGTTTGCAGCGGTTATTGCAAAACGGAACATTTTTGACGGAGTTGTAGTCTTTGTAAATCTTTTCGGATCAGTAGAATTTTTCTTTACCGATCCGATACCATTCATACATGATGCTTTGCTTGTGTAACCTTCGCTGCTGAGAATTGTCTGGCCATTATCGGCTTTTAGACGGAAGCGGAACTCTTTGTTTTTACCACTCTGGTAAACTTCAAACTTTGCCATTGTAATAAGGTTTAAGTGAATTAATATTTATTAATATTCAGAACCTTTAAAAACATTCCAAATATAGTTTTTTTTAACAATTTTTAATATATCTGATTAATTATATATGATCATCTTCAACATTTTTGAAAATTAAACCTAAACTACTATATTGCATACTCCGGTTTTTGCGGATTAAAATTGTAAATTATGGATAGAAAAGAGATGTTTTCAACTCATATTAATGAGGGTTATGCCTGCAAAGGAGATTCAATAGTTTTGGGTGGCGCTATGCTGGATGGTGCTCCTCTGGCAAACGCACTTGTGAAGGTGCCTCTTAAAACAATGAACAGGCATGGTCTTATAGCCGGCGCCACCGGAACAGGCAAAACTAAATCACTGCAGGTAATAGCGGAGCAGCTTTCTCAAAAGGGGGTTCCGGTTCTGCTGATGGATGTAAAAGGGGACCTTAGCGGGATCGCAAAGCCCGGTGAAGAAAAACCGTTTATCACGGAACGGCATGCAAAAATCGGGATACCCTATTCAGTGAGAGGCTGTCCTGTCGAGTTGTTAACTATTTCAAAACAGGATGGAGTAAGACTCCGCGCAACTGTCTCTGAATTTGGCCCGGTGCTCCTGTCAAGGATACTTGACCTTAACGATACACAGGGAGGGGTGCTGGCAGTGATTTTCAAGTATTGTGACGATAAAAAAATGCCTTTGCTCGATATTAAAGATCTTAAAAAGGTTATCCAGTATGTGACAGAAGAAGGGAAAACAGAGATGGATCGTGAGTATGGCAAAATCTCACCGGCATCAACAGGAATAATTCTCCGCAAGCTCATAGAACTTGAACAGCAGGATGCCGAGCTCTTTTTCGGTGAGCTTTCATTTGACATAAAGGATCTGATGAGACGCGACAAAGACGGGAACGGTTTTATAAACATCATCAGGCTGACTGATATACAGGATCGGCCGAAGCTATTCTCAACCTTTATGTTATGCCTTCTTGCAGAAGTGTATGATACCATGCCCGAGAGAGGCGACGTTGAGAAGCCCGAACTTGTGATTTTCATTGATGAGGCACATCTTGTTTTCAACCAGGCAAGCAAAGCGCTTCTGAATGAGATTGAAAATATTGTAAAACTTATCCGGTCAAAGGGGATCGGGATATTTTTTGTTACACAGAACCCAATGGATGTGCCAAATGAAGTCCTGGCCCAGTTGGGACTGAAAGTTCAGCACGCATTGAGGGCTTTTACTGCCATCGACAGACAGGCCATTAAACTTACTGCTGAAAACTTTCCTTTGTCTGATTATTACAAAACTGACGAAACACTTACATCCCTTGGAATAGGAGAAGCCCTGGTAACGGCGCTTAATGAAAAGGGAATACCAACACCACTGGCAGCAACTATGATGCGTTCTCCTATGAGCAGAATGGATATTTTGTCTCCGGAAGAGATAGAATCAATTAACAATGATTCATACCTGGTTCCCAAATACAGCCAGACTATTGATCGTGAAAGTGCCTTTGAGCTTCTTACGGGAAAGACAGACGCTATTCAGAAACAGGCTGAAGAGGAGGTTGAAAGGAAGGAAAGGGAGAAGGGGAGATGGGGAGAAGGAGGGAGAAGAACATCAGGCTCTTCAAGAAGAGGAGGCATTCTCAGGAACCCGGTTGTAAAAGTTCTTACAAGTGCTACGTTTATAAGGGGCGTGCTTGGAATAATGAAAAAGGTAATAAGATAATAGGAACAACTGAAGAAAAAATATTTTACTTTTTCATCCTTTCTTTTTACTCATGCAGTGGTCTTCTTTTAAGAACGCCGCCTTTGGCATTGCTTATTGGGAAATAATATATAAAGGCATTTTCATCAACTTCGTTAACCAGCTTTTTCACTTTTCCTATTTCCAGCTTTGTAACGATTGTAAATATTATATCCATGTCAGTAATGCCCTCTATTTCAGGATGTTTGCCTATAATGCTTCGCTTCCCTTTATAAATTGTTATTCCGCGACCAAGTTTTGTCATTAAAATACGCTTGACTTTTGAGCTCTTTTCCGAGATTATTGTAACACCTGTATATTCCTCGACACCTTCAACAATATAATCAATGGTCTTTGCTGCAGCCATGTATGTAAGAATTGAATATAATGCAGATTCAATTCCGAGGATAAAGGCTGCGCAAAGAAAAATAGCTGCATTGAAAATCAGAATGAGATCGCCGATTGAAGATTCAACCCGTCTGCCAATATAAAGTGCAAGTATCTCCGTACCATCCAGAACACTGCCACCTCTGACCGATAAACCAACACCGCCTCCCAGAAATAAACCGCCAAAAATTGCAATCAGAAGTTTATCATGGGTTATAACCGGAAAATCAACTGTTGCTAGGACAATTGATAATCCGGTTATTGCAATAAATGTTTTGATGGCAAATACTCTTGATATCTGGCTGAAAGCCAGAATAATAAAAGGAACGTTAATAACGAAGATTAAAATTGACAGTGATATATTTGTCGTGTGCGCAACAAGCAGTGAGATACCTGTTACACCACCATCAATAAACTGGTTTGGAAGAAGAAATCCTTTCAGGCCGAAGCTTGCAGAAAAGATACCTACTGTAATAAAAATTACACTCTTTATGTTTTCTTTAACATCCAAAGTCATATTACAGAAAATGTAGTGTAAAGTCAGCTTTTTGTGACTTATTAAGAAGGAAGGTTACTTCCTTACTGCTATACTGTCAACCAGGTACTTTGAATCTCCTCGCCAGAAAACAGGACCATTTTTTTCGGTATAATGCACAATCACATTTCTTCCCTGAAGTGTATCAAATTGGATTGACAGATTCTTATTAGGAACTGAAAAGAAGAATTTCTCAGATGCAAGGGCAACATTTGCTGTGCTTGACACACTGCTTAAAATCATTTCACCTTCATAGGTTTTAAAGAAGGTGCCTTTATTTGAAAATTTCTGCAAAAGCCCGGCACGGTAACCTTCGCTGTAGGTATAAAAATACTTCCAGTAAATAAATGTTCCCAGGAAGATGATGAGCAGGGCTAATATCCACTTAATAATTCTTTTTGTTTTCTTTACAGCTCCTGTCCATTTTGAAGGTTTTGCTGATGTTATTTCTGCAGCCATTTTAGTATCTTTTATAATTATATGCCTTATTAATTCTGGTTTTAGTAAAAAACGAGCTAATAAAGTTAATTTATTTCTGACAAAATAATAAAACTTCAGCCATTATTGTTTCAAAGCTGCTT
>JBGOZX010000234.1:0-5660 GCA_041480425.1 Bacteroidia bacterium | reverse complement strand
TTAGTCTTCTTATCGTGGAGAATTTTAATTAATCTTAAAGCATCGTCATCATAATTGTTTTTAGTTATTGAAGTATAATTTTACACATAGGTTATTTGTGTAATAAAAACATTCTGATATTTCTATTTGACTTTCATTGCTGTCAAAATTAAACCTTAATTATCCCGGAAAGAAAAAAGAATTGACTGAGATTGATTGTCTTCATAAATTTGAATTAAACTAAAAATAATGGAAGCAATTGCTGAATCATGGTTATTTAATGTCGTTTTAATTTTAGGGATACTATATTTTATAATATTTGTTCTAATAAAAGGCAATTGGCAAGCATGGCGTTACAGGAAGGATGATAAGCCGATGAATCCTCATGACTCTGACGTTGACAAAAACGGTGACTTTATCAAGTAAATTTTGGTTAAAATATTTCGGCCATCAAGCTGAAATGCAGCGATTATTTGGCCCCGGACATCGGCACTCCGGGGCTTACTGTTTAAAATAAAATTGACTTTGGTTTTTGCAAGGTGTAACTTTGATTAGGAATTTAAGAACTTTGAGAAAAATCTGAAATAATGAAGTCTCAAATAATATAAATCAAATGAGAACAAAAATATTCTTTTTAATCCTGTTATCTGTTTTGTGTTTAAACAGTTTGACCGCACAAAAAAATAATAATAAAAAGATTACAATAACTGGTTATGTGGTGGATAAATATCAATTTCCTGTTGCTAATGCCAGTATATTGATCGATAATGAAAAAACCAATCTTGTTACAGACACTAAAGGATATTTTAAAGTTAAGGTTAACCCTTCAGCAAAGAAAATTAGTATCTTAACTTTTATGTCAGGTGTAAAAGAAGACGCCATTGATGGAAGAACGAGGATCAATTTCACTCTTGCTGATGGCATTCCCCAACAGATGAACAATCAGAACAATGATGCAGATGAGGAGCAGATTAACGTTGGTTACGGTACTGTAAAGAAGAAAAACCTTACAAGCTCGGCAAACAAAATCGATGGTACGAATAAGAAATATGCTTCATACAATTCAATTTATGATATGATACGTGGTCAAGTCCCGGGTGTTCGGGTCATTGGCAAAAGTATCAATATTCAGAATGCAAGCTCTTTTATGATGGGCACTACACCTCTGTTCGTTGTTGACGGCATGACGGTTGAATCGATAGACAACATCCCTCCTCAGTTGGTCAGATCAATTGAAGTTCTCAAAGGGGCCTCTGCCTCAATATATGGATCAAGAGGTGCCAACGGCGTTATTCTCATTACTCTTAAACGATAATGCCAATAACTGTGCATAACAAGCTGGCCAGGAGGCCGGATGAAAATGCCACCTCTGAAAAGTTAATATCGGACAAATAAGTAATTCCTGCAATAAAATTAAGTTATCAACATACTTTCAGAGCGTGGTAAGGGGTGGAGTTGCGTGCAAACGGTGTGAAAACAGTCAAAATAAAAAAGAGCTAAATTGCTTTAACTCCTTGATTTACTGTGTGAACCTGAAGGGATTGCTCCTTTCAGTCGCGAGCTCGTCACTCCGTTCCTCGGTTCGAATACTGACGCTTCGGTCAGTATCCTGATCAAATCTTCGATTTGCATCAGGACCCCGCCAACCCTTCGGTTCTCGTCCCTCCAGATGATTTATTTTTTCATAAAAAAAGGCGTCTCAGACGCCTTTCTACAAGTGAACCTGAAGGGACTCGAACCCCCAACCTTCTGGTCCGTAGCCAGATGCTCTATCCAATTAAGCTACAGGTCCTTATTTTAACATTCTGGTCCGCAGCCATCCCGATAGACCGGGACAATTAAGACTGCCTGCCGGAGGCATGGCTACAGGTCCAAATATGCGATGCGGACGCAAATATAGCAATATTTTTATTTCAGGGAATATTAATTACTTTTATTTGTCAAAATTTGTGAAATAATTGTTTAGTAAGTAATTAATATACAGATATATATCAAACGCCATGAAAAAAATAACAGGAATTATATTGAAAATATTTCTTGGTCTCCTTTTATTATTTATTTTCTTACTTTTTACTGTTCCTATAATATTCAAAGACAAGATAAGAATCAAAGTGGAACAGGTTATAAACGAGTCGGTCAACGCAAAAGTAAAATTTGAAGATTATAAGCTTGGATTTTTTCATAATTTCCCCAATCTCTCTTTTTCTCTTAACAATGTTTCTGTTGTGGGTATTGATAAATTTGAAAATGACACTCTTGCAGGTATTAAGTCATTAAACCTGGTTTTTAACCTTTCGAGTCTTTTCAAAAAATCGGGTTATGAGGTAAAATCAATTATAGTTGATGAGGCTGCGGTAAAGGCAATTGTACTGAAAGATGGCACTGCAAACTGGGATATTATGAAGGATACTACTGAAACGCCTGTTGAAGAAGGATCCTCTTCATCCGGTATGAAGATACTCCTTAAGAAGGTGGCAATTCTTAACAGTTCAATATCATACATCGACCAGAGTTCTTCTGTTGAGGCATACCTTAAAGAGGTAAATGGTGATATTTCAGGTAACATGACCCTGAGTGAAACTGACCTGCAGATGGCTATTAATGCAAAAGAACTGACTTTCATCATGGATGGTATGAAAGATCTTAATAAGGCAGTTGCAGATTCAAAGATCGACATGCTGGCAGATCTTGATAATTGGAAGTTCACATTCAGGGAAAATTATTTAACTGTTAATGATTTTAAGGTGAATTTTTCAGGTTGGGTCGCTATGCCGGGAGATGATATTGAAACAGACCTCTTATTTAAATCAGAACAGACATCGTTTAAAACACTTCTGTCACTGGTGCCAGCAGTCTATATGAAAGATTATAAAGATCTTAAAGCAAGTGGTGAATTTACGATGTCGGGTTCGGCAAAGGGAGTTTACAGTGATGCTGATAGTACAATGCCTGATGTGTCTCTCGATCTGAAAGTGAATAATGGTTTGATAAGTTATCCTGCTTTACCCGAGCAGATAAAAAACATCAATATTAAGTCAAACGTCTTTGTCGATGGGAAAAATATGGATAAAACAACAGTCAATGTCGAAGCATTCCATATGGAACTTGCAGGAAATCCTTTCGACATGACATTTGCCCTTAAAACCCCAATGAGCGATCCCGACTTTAAAGGCTCTATGATCGGCAAAATTGATCTTTCCTCTCTTCCAAAGGCTGTTCCAATGGACAGCATAAATCTTTCAGGAATAATTAACATGTCAGTGATGATGGAAGGTCGCATGTCGATGATCGAAAAAGAACAATACGAAAGCTTTAAAGCTTCAGGTTCCCTGGAAATTAAAAATATGCTGGTAGCCATGAAAGGTTATCCTGAGGTTAAGATCAATGAGGCTGCTTTTGTGTTTTCACCGGCTTATGCAGCTATGAATAAAGCTGATCTTAATATCGGTGGAAAAAGTGATTTTCTACTCACCGGACGGCTGGAGAATTATATCCCTTATGTTTTTAAAAATGGTGTAATAAAAGGTAATCTCTCGCTTCGTTCAAAGCTTATTGACCTCACTGAGATAATGTCAAAATTAGCTTCCGGTACAGAAGTTACTGATACAACCTCCCTGGCCGTTATAAAAGTACCTGAGAACATTGATTTTGATTTCAATGCTCTGATTGATCAGTTTAATTATGATAATATTAAAGTCCGGAATGTTAAGGGACATATCATCGTCAAAGACGGAATTCTGAGCATAAGGGAGACTGGAATGAATATCCTCGGTGGTACTATTATCATGAACGCCGATTATGATACCCGTGATACTCTTAAACCGGTTATGAAAGCTGATCTGAACATGGAGAGTATTGGCGTAAAAGATGCGTTTAATACCTTCAATACTGTTCAGAAACTAGCCCCGGCAGCTAAGGGAATTGATGGAAAGATTGCAGTAAAACTTACATACAGCAGCTTGCTGGGCAAAGATCTGATGCCGGTAATTCAGACAATCAATGGTGGCGGCAGGCTTCAGACCAACGAAGTAACACTCTTAGAATCCGCATCTTATACTAAAATGAAAGAATTATTGAAGTTAAGTGACAAGTACAGTAATACATTTAAAGACCTTAATGTCAGTTTCAAAATAAATAATGGCAGAATATACGTGAGCCCCTTCGATACCAGAGTCGGCAATATAAAAATGAACATTGGCGGCGATCAGGGTATTGATCAGACTATTAATTATGTCATCAAAACCGAGATACCGAGGTCGGACCTTGGCAGCTCCATAAACTCGCTTATGGATAATCTTTCAGCACAGGCAGCTGCTTTTGGAATTGTATATAAACCAGCCGAAATATTAAAGGTGAATGTTAAGGTGACCGGTACTTTTGGCAAACCGGTTATCACTCCGTTTTTTGGTAAGAGTCCGGGGGAGGGCACCGGAGGAGTTAAAGAAGAAGCAAAAGAGGCTGTTAAACAGGTAATCGACAATACGGTTGATCAGGCAAAAGAAAAGGCGAGGAGTGAGGCAGCGATCCAGGCCGACAAACTGGTTCAGGAAGCAGAAGACAGAGGTCAGCAGCTCCGGGATGAAGCAGCGAAGGCTGCCGAGAAAATCCGTAAGGAGGCTGATATTCAGGCACAAAAACTAATAAAGGAATCTGAAACAAAAGGGACTTTAGCAAAGATGGGAGCTCAGAGAGGTGCAGATTCCCTCAAAAAAGAAGCTGATAAAAGGGCTGAACAGGTTATCAAAGAAGCAGATGAAAAGGCATTAAAACTTGTTGAGGAGGCGAAGGCTAAACGGGAAGAACTTCTGAAGAAAATATAATATTGTCTGATTGTCTTAATGTCTTATTGTCTGATTGTCAATAATATATAATGAATAACTTTTGGAAGCATGAGTACAATTAAAAGTTTTGAGGATTTTGAGATTTGGAAACTATCCAGGCAACTTGTTAAAATGATTTATTTGGATTTTAAAAATTGCAAAGACTACAATTTTTATAACCAGATAACATCTGCTGGTTTGTCAATTATGAACAATTCTGCAGAAGGTTTTGGTCGTGAAAGTGATAAAGAGTTCGATTATTTCCTTAATATCGCAAAGGGTTCAGCATTGGAAGTCAAGAGTATGTATTATATTATGGTAATCAATTCAATAAGCAAATTAAAAAGATATCTTAAGAAACGATAGCCCTGAATCTTTAAATGGACAACCAGACAATCAGACAATCAGACAACCAGACATAAAAAAGCCATCTCCCGATGGCTTTTTTTTAGAATTTCTTTTCCTTGATACGTGCTTTCTTACCGGTGAGATCGCGAAGGTAGAAAATTTTTGCCCTGCGTACTTTCCCGTGTTTGTTAACTTCAATTTTTTCAATAAAAGGTGATGCTACCGGGAAAATTCTTTCTACACCAATATTACCTGACATCTTCCTGACAGTAAATGTTTCGGTATGCTTGCTGCCGCTTCTCTGGATAACAACACCACGAAACTGCTGAATCCTCTCTTTGTTTCCTTCTTTTATCTTGTAATGAACAGTAACTGTGTCTCCTGCAATAAATTTGGGATATTCATTGGTTACAGCCAATTCCTTATCTACAATATTCATTAAATTCATCTCGCTAAATATTTTGAATTATCTATATATGATCTTTAAAAATTGGACGCAAATTTACGATAATA
>JBGOZX010000233.1:0-5666 GCA_041480425.1 Bacteroidia bacterium | reverse complement strand
TGGATCACAATTCAAGTATTATTACCGGTTATGGAAAGGATTTAATTAGTGCTGCTGATAGTTTCAATATTGAAGCGATATTAAAACTAATTGGGAAATATAATAGCATTATTGAAAATCTTAAAGGTTCAACAAAAAATCTAAATAATGACTAATCAGGATATTATACAATCATTCTCTCCTGCAATTCTGATTGTTGATGATAATCCTAAGAATGTTCAGGTATTAGGTAAGTTATTGCAGGAAAACAAGTATGAGATCGAATTTGCCACCAACGGCGAAGCAGCCATGGAGTGGATGAATACCAGGAAATTCGATCTTATTTTACTTGATATAAACATGCCTGTCATGAATGGTTTTGAAGTATGCAGGAAAATACGTTCAAATCAGGATATGAACAATGTTCCTGTTATTTTTCTGTCGGCAGAGTCCGAAAGAGAAAGCTTATTGAAGGGATTCGAACTTGGGGCACAGGATTATATTACCAAACCATTCGACAGTAGAGAGCTTCTTGTAAGAGTCAGGACACATCTTGGACTAAAAGATAGTCTTGAAAAGCTGGAAATGCTTAACAAGTCACTCGAAGAAAAAGTATTTGAACGAACTCAACAACTGAAAGAAGCAAATGATAAACTGGAGGCCACAAATCTCAAATTAATCGATCTTGACAGAGCAAAAGCGGAATTCCTGAACCTTATAAGCCATGAAATCCGTACACCACTGAATGGAATAATAGGACCATTAGAACTTCTCAAAGATCCTGCTTATACCCGTGAGATAGGCGACCTGGTTGAAATCCTGGATATATCTGTAAAAAGGCTGGAGCGGTTCTCCCTGGATGCCCTCCTGATTACAAGACTTAAAACAAAAATGCTTGAAATAAAAAAAGATAGAATTCAACTCTCAATCCTGATTAAGGAAGTGTTAAACGAAGAAAAAGAAAAATTTCAATCCAGGAATATTCAGGTTAAATTAAAGAATGAAATTATAGGTGGATTAATTTCTGGTGAGGCCGAACTGATAAAAAAATGCATTGGTAACATATTCGATAATGCAATACTTTTTTCTCCTCAAAACGGTACCATCGAAATCAACACTTATGTTGAAGATCAAACTATTATATGTGAAATTAAAGATAAGGGAAAAGGATTCGCATCAGGTGCTATTGACCATATATTTGAACTATTTACTACTGGTGATGCTTGTATTGATAATTGCACCGGGATAGGTTTGCCTATTGCAGAAATGATTATGAAGGAACATGGCGGAAGTATAATTATAGGTAATACTCCCGGGGGTGGAGCTTCAGTAAAGCTTCTGTTTAAAAACAATATTGTGGGTTAAACAACGATAGAAACTATAAGGGGAAAATTTTAAGATTATCTGATGAGCCAGGAAAAAGTTTTCAATCTGCCATCGGTTTTAATTGTTGACGACAATGTTAAAAATCTTCAGATTCTAGGAGGATTTTTACAGAAGGAGGGAATGATAGTCGAATTTGCTCTCGATGGTATGTCTGCATTAAGTTGGCTGGAGAAGAAAAAATTTGACCTTATTCTCCTTGACATAATGATGCCCAGCATGGATGGATTTGAAGTGTGTTCACAGATAAAGAAAAACCCTGTTAACAGTGAAATTCCCATAATCTTTATTACAGCAAAAAGAGATTCCGGAAGTAGTATTATTAAGGGGTTTGAATCCGGTGCAGTTGACTATATTACAAAACCATTCATACAGAGTGAATTATTGGTCAGGGTCAAAACACAAATAAATATTAAAAAATCAAAGGAACAGATTATTCATTACCTGCACGAAATTGAGGAACGAAACAGGAATATCGGCGACAGCATTGAGTACGGTAAATACATTCAGAATGCTGTTATAAGCACATCGGGAATAAAATTGAGATATTTACCGGAACATTTCATCCTGTACCTCCCAAAAGATATTCTCAGCGGTGACTTTTACTGGTTACGTAAGGTAGGCAAGAAACTTATAATCGCTGTTATGGATTGTACAGGACACGGAGTACCGGGTGCACTCATGAGTATTATGGGCATTACATTACTTAATGAAACCGTTATACATGATCATATTATAGAGCCTGATAAAATTCTTGAAAGTCTCCGTTCAAAGATCATCCATGCTCTGGGACAAAAAAAAGGGTATGGTTATATTAAAGATGGAATTGTAGGCTCAGCCATCTGTTTTGATCCCGAATCGAATAAACTATTGTACTCCGGTGCTTTTAATCCATTGATTCTTATACATGCTGACGAAATCTATGATATAAAAGCAGATAGAATTCCAATCGGGTTTTATGAAAAAGATGGAAATTTTACTCTTCATGAAATAGAAATTGAAAAAAACGATACAATTTATCTCTTCTCTGATGGAATAATTGATCAATTTGGCGGATCGGCAAACAAACGGTTTATGATTAAACGTCTTAAAGAATTACTTCTTGGTAATTATAAGAAAACAATGATCCGGCAAAAGGAAATCCTTATAGAAGAACTTAACCGGTGGAAAGGTGATTTAGTTCAAACAGATGACATTCTGGTTCTTGGGATTCGGTTTTAATAACGAGTATAGTCATCAGATTACTGTCAGCCACATTTGCAGCTCGCACAACTTCAGCCTTAGACCATAAGCTGGGAAAGCCTTCCAGCCCGTCCCACCTGGATTAGAAGAAAATGGACAATAACAAGCTGACTTGTTACTTGATTTCTAAAAAGCCCTTACAGTTACCATCGGGTTTATGCAATTTGCATTGTCACGGTATTTGCTATTAAACCTCCCAAATCCCCAATTACCATCGATTACTGTATAATACAGTATATCAATAACATATAATAGAATAACATATCTGAGATAAGACTTGTCTATAGGACTAAGGTCAAAGCTTCAGAGAGACTACAGGTTAAATGCTCACAAGTGCCAATTAATTAATTTTTCATAATTTTTTTATGATTGCTAGTTGTAACTAATTGCATCATATCCCATTTGCAATAAATTGACAGTCACTTGACTTTGGTGTGAGGATAGTTTAATTTTACATTTAATTATACCAGTAACATTAATCACTGATAATTCCAATATGCTCGTAAATAGTAAGTTGTCATTCTAAATCATTCATGCTCAAATGAAAATCTGGTCAGCAGAAATAAAAGAACTGGAGAAGCTTTCTGAATGCCTTAAAGGTCAGTTTCCTGAACTGGAAAAGGAATTGGGACAACTGATAAAAACCGAGGATGAAAATGTTGTCATGCTTTATTCCAGAAGGTGCCTGGAAGTTATCATTACCGATCTTTGCGAATGTGAATTAAAAAGACCCCGTAAAACCGAACCTCTGAAAGGGATCATTGATAAGCTAAATAAGGAAGAGAAGGTCCCTTCAAACATAATAGCTTCGATGCATGGGCTGAACAGTTTATCGACCTATGGCGCCCATCCCAAAGATTTTGATCCGGAACAGGTAAAACCAGTTCTTATTAATCTTGATATAATTATCAAGTGGTATCTGAAATATAAAGATTCTCAAAATATTAGTAAAACAAAGGCAGAAGAAGAAAAGTTTGAAAGTAAACATCCAGAAGTTTCCACAGGAGCAATCCGCAAACCAAAGAAAAGGCTGATAATATTGATCTCCGGACTTTTCATTGTTGCTGTTTCTATTGTGGCTTTGGTAGAATTTAATATTATTGGCATCGGGAAGCAGGCAAAAGGCTTGACAAAACTTGAAAAATCCATTGCAGTTTTACCATTTATATCGCTAAGTGATGACCCTGAGAAACAATATCTTGCGGATGGTATGATGGATGCAATCCTGCTTCACTTATCAAAAATTGAAGATTTACGGGTTATGTCCCGAACATCTGTTGAACAATACCGTAAAACAGATAAGGCATCAAATGTTATAGGTCAGGAGCTTGATGTGGCATACCTGTTGGAAGGCAGCTTTCAGAAGTATGGTGATAATGCAAGGTTAATCGTCCAGTTAATTAAAACTGGAAAGGAAGGTCATGTATGGGCTAATGACTATGACCGGAATTGGATTGATATTTTCTCTGTTCAGAGTGAAGTAGCCGAGGCAATAGCAGCAGAATTAAAAGTAGTGATAACACCCCAGGAGAAACAACTCATTGAGAAAACACCTACGGCAAATCTGGCAGCTTATGAAGCTTATCTTCAAGGCAAATTTTATTGGAGAAAATTCACTCAAAATAATCTGGACTTAGCTATGCAGTACTTTGAGCAGGCAAAGGGAAAAGATCCTGAATATGCCCTTGCATATGCTGGTATTTGCGATGTCTGGTACCAACGCCAACAAATGGGATTCACATCTCCTGCGGAAGCTGTCCCCAAAGCAATGGCAGCTCTCACGAAAGCCTTTGAATTGGACAGCACTCGCGCAGAAGTTCATTATACCTTAGGCATCATGAACAAGAACGTAATGTGGGACTGGAAGGATAGTGAGTCAGAGTTTAAGAAAGCTATTGCTCTTAATCCCAACTATGCGGATGCACACGCATCTTATTCAAATTTACTGATCATAGTGGGACGACTGAAAGAAGCGATGGAACAAATTGAGTTGGCTCGTAAGCTGGATCCGCTTAATCCCTTGTGTAAATCTTTATATGGCATCACCCTGTTATTCGCTTGCAGGTATGAGGATGCCATCACAGCATTTCAGGATGCACTTAGAATGGATCCCACTAATCCGTTAGCCTTAGCCAATCTCCCATTGGCACTCCACATGATCGGAAGTTACGAGGAAGAAGTGGAACCATGGAAGTCATATTATAACAGCACCTTTAAAGACTTTACGCATGTCTTTGACCAGGGCTATGTTAAAGCAGGTTATGCAGGTGCACTGAACCTTGAAGCTGATACCCTCGTAGCGCAGTCAAAAACTAATTATATTAATCCTACGGAAATTGCTGTCCTTTATGCCTGTGCCGGGAATAAGAAGCGAGCTTTGGATATGCTGGAGAGTGCTTACGAGGTCCATGACCCCAACATGCCGTATCTGCAATACCCTGTATTTGACATTCTGCGTAACGAACCTCGCTTTCAGGATCTGTGTCGAAAAATGAACCTCCCTTACAAAAGATTAAATATTTAATCAGCAGCAGACTCTGAAGCAAACCCTGAGCATACAAAAAGAGACCTGCTGATAACAATCCGGATTATGCTATCTGCTTAATATAGAAGTAACAACCCTGCATCTCAATTCCCCACTATACACATTTTACTGTATATCAATTACTTAGCACATGACAAATAATTA
The DNA here is from genome assembly GCA_041480425.1 of Bacteroidia bacterium. Lineage (GTDB taxonomy): Bacteria > Bacteroidota > Bacteroidia > Bacteroidales > VadinHA17 > LD21. The sequence goes on along the minus strand of JBGOZX010000233.1, from coordinate 373 downwards.
AATTAAGGCTATCTCTAGCACTTTTAAGCCACTTTTTACACCCCGTTAGTATTCTGCATCAACGAAATGCAACAATGGCTTAATTCGCTTAAAAACAGGCAATTAAGGCATCTGTTGTAGTTGCAGTATATTCTAACTATTTATATATCAGCATATTAATTTGCAACTCTACTGCCTGGGACTTTGGGAAGGATAAAATAAAATTGTTTTAAATGCTACCAAGGATTAAATTTGCCTACAGTTTTAATGCAGTACTTAATAGCAAAGCATAATTTATGAGAAGCAAATATGAAAAGAACTTTACAGAACGTGGCTATAAAATGAAATATGAGAGACCTGGGAAACTTTTTTTACTTAAGAATCAGGTCTTTCA
>JBGOZX010000232.1:0-5695 GCA_041480425.1 Bacteroidia bacterium | reverse complement strand
TTGTATCCCGTTAAAAAAACTAAAAAAGTTCTTTGATATGAGCAAAATTACAACAATCAACCCCGTTCTCCAAAGGAATGGGGAAAAAAGTAGTTACATGCTCATTATCAACGCGTTATTATTTTTAGGTTGACGGCTATGGGGTAAGGGGGTGAGTTCGTGAGAAGTAGAAGGGGGTTGGGGGATGAGTCCATGAGGTTCAGAGCAAGGGCTCGGGGGTGAAAAATCGTTGAGAAATTGAAAGGTTAAAACCTGTAGAGACGTTGCATGCAACGTCTCTACATTTCAGAAAAATTAAAAAGGCCGGTCATTCCTGACCGGCCTTAATTAAGTTATTTCAATTGATGAAACCTGGGTTATTTGGAATAACCAGGATTTTGCTGCAACTGAGGTGCTTTGTTCATCTCATCGCGTGAAATTGGTATCCAGTAGAATTTATTATTAGTAAATTCTCTTGCGTCAGCCTTGGCTGCCAGATCGATCTTCCACTCAAAATTACCATTATTAAATTGCTTGATCTTGATTTCATAAACATCTGCAATCACATCCTGAGCAATCATCCAGCGGCGGATATCGTACCATCGGTGCCCTTCACCGAAAAACTCTGTAAACCTTTCCTGGCGAATATAATCCCTTGCTACAGCCTGGTCGGTTGTGACACGACTGGGTAAGCCGGCGCGATGCCGCACCAGATTAAGGGCATCCAATCCTGGTTGCAGGTCGGCACCTCCAAGTTCAATGCATGCTTCGGCATAGTTCAGCAATATTTCAGCATAACGGAATTCGACCCATGTATTTGTGTTACGAAAGTATTGTCCCACAGATCCCGGATCCATGAATTTTTTAAGATAGTAACCATTTTTAGTTCCGTTCCATGATTCAATAAGTCCCTGCCTGGTATCGATCCCGAATGCCTTTACAGTACCATCATTATTATAAAAATGACCCGTCTGAACCTGGTTCAGAGGATCAAAAGCGGCGGCGTCGGAAGGACGAGTCTGCCATCCTGCTCCATGAAACAGTACAGTAGCATAGAAACGTGGTTCACGACCAGCATAAGGGTTCCTGAGCGGATCAGCAGCAAGCTCGGCAGCGGTTGCTGTACGAAGCAACTGATCACCCGGGGTATATTTATCCCAGACAAAAGGAGTGCCATCGGCCATTTCAAACTTTCTTACAGCCGGTTCTGTAGGATCATTATTACCCCAGTTGTGATACCCGTTAGGGCCATGCCAGATATTTGCATTGTTTACATTACCTCCTGTAAGAGGATACTGAATTCCCCAGATGGTTTCACTGTTCCATTTACCTTTCTGAATAAAGATGCTGGCATAGTTATCGGTATATGCTTTAACCTGGTCAGCTGTCAGAGGTAACACAGGATCAGCGGTTGAACCAACAAGTGAGAAAATACCATAGGTCCCGTCCATCACTGCTTTTGCAGCATCTCTTGCTGCCTGCAGAAGGGCAGTCTGGCTGCCTGCAGGGAATGATACCAAAGTATTACCTGCTTCTGCTGTATAACCACCATTAGTAAGCTTACTTGCACAGAAAAGAAGTACTCTTGATTTAAGAGCTGCTGCTGCTGCACGGTTTGCACGACCCTGTTCCATTGTCGCGGGTAAAAGTGTTATGGCCTGTGTAATATCAGCAAGGATAAAATCCTTAGTTTCTGCGATTGTGGATCTTTTTACAGTAAGGAAATCCTGTCCCAGTGTGTAAGGTTCGGAATTAAGAACTACCCCGCCATAATTCATAAGAAGATTACCATACATGTAAGCCCTGATAAAATAGGCCTCTCCTTTCAAACGGGTTTTAAGAGCTTCATCTACTGTGGAAACAGCAACAGCATCAATATTTGCAATAATGTTATTTACATTCTGGATATTGCTGTAAAGGCTGTTCCAGTGAAGGAACCCGGCATAACCGACATTGGCAAAGTAGCCAAGCTGATCAGGACTCAAAGTTCCTTTCAGATTGCCATAGTTTGCAGGACGGTGAATACAAAAGGTCTGATCTGTTGCAGATGAAAGGAGGTCTTCACGCATTCCAAGAACGCCATTGTCGGTATTTCCCCCCATCCTGTCGTAGCACTTACCCAGGTAGGCTTTAACAATGTTAATATCTGCGAATACCACCTCCTGGCTAAATGAATCAACTGCCTGTTGGTCGAGAACGTCGTTACACGACGTTGCTGTAAACAACAGCACCGCTATCGCAATTATATAATTAAGTACTTTTTTCATATTTTACTGTTTAAAAATTTCTCAAATAATTAAAAGGAAATATTCGCACCAAAGGCAAATGTTTTCATTGCAGGATATACACCGGCGCCATTAACCTCAGGATCAAAATGCTTGGTAGCGGCGTAAATCAGGGCAAGGTTGTTGCCTGAAAAATAGACACTTGCTCTTGAGATACCAAGGCGTTTATAAAGCTGAGACGGAATGTTGTAGGTAAGAACAACGTTCTTCAAACGGCAGTAGGCTACATTATCGAGCCAGTAGGTGCTCATATTTACAGCGTGTCCCCAGTAATAGTCGTTCCTGTTGAAGGCCCTTGCAATATCGGTTTTTGTATTTGTTGGTGTCCACCTGTTGTCATAGGTCCATTGGAAGTAGTTACCTGCCTCACCACGACGTTCGTCATAATGATTGAACCTCAGATATTTCCCTTGTCCCTGTACAAGAATTGACAAAGTGAAATCTTTCCAGGTTGCATCCAATGAGGTGCCATAGAAAATCTCAGGAGCATCGACATTGTCAATCAGGATCCTGTCATCACCTGTTATTTTATCGTCACCCGATACATCTCTGAATATTACATCACCCGGTTTTGCATTTGTCCAGTGAGGATAAGCATCAACTGCTGCCTGATCGGCAAAAATTCCGATTGCATCATACATAAGCCATGCTCCGTAAGGATGCCCGGTCTCTCTCTGCCATGCAACTGCTCTTGCAGGTTCATCTTTAAAGACAACTTCATTGTGGTTCCAGCTGAAGTTACCAGTCAGATCAATACGGAAATCATTGGTTATGTTTTTATGAACACCTGCGTCGATCTCAAAACCTTTGTTATCTACCCGGGCTATATTCTCATTCGGTAGTGAAAGTCCGGTGAAATTCGGGACGGAAGCATCCCTGGCTGCCAAAATATCTTCCCTTTTGTTAAAGAAGATTTCAGCATTCAGGTGGAACAGGTCGTTAATGAATTTTGAATCGAATCCGATGTTCCGGGTTGTCTGAGTTTCCCATGTAATGTTTGGATTGGCAATAGTGGGCGGGCCAACAGTAGATTCAATCGTTGTACCGACACCAAATACCATCCCTGGAGACACACCAAATTTATTCATATACTGGAACGGATCTCCGGGGTCCATACCCATCTTACCGTAGGATGCTCTCAGCTTGAAATAGTTGATGAACGGAATGGAGTTTTTCCAGAAATTCTCTTCAGACGCACGCCAACCCACAAGGAATCCGGGGAAGTTACCCCAGCGTTTATCAGGCGGGAATTTAAGTGAACCATCACGGCGGAAGAGTACCTCAGCAAGATATTTTCCTTTAAAGTCATATGATGCACGGCCAATCCATGATTTACGGGCATAAATATACGTACTATAATTAGTACCCCCTATATTGGTGGTACTCCCAGCGGTATTTTTATCCTGGTCTGCACCGGCATCCATTGTCTGGATCACTGATGAAATGTAGTAGTTACGGAATCCGTAAAAGCCATTATAATCATTTTTGTACTGTTCATAACCACCATAGAGGGTAATATTATGGTCACCGAATTTTCTCATATAAGTGGCGTTAATGTTACCGGTCTGGTTGATTGTCCGCTGATAATCTTCGGTATTCTGCGGAGCAGAAAGTCCTCTCAGAGTAGGTGTTAACGGCATATCGGTTACAAATCCCGTACCCGGGTCGATTGTAGCTTGTGACCAGTTTGGATAATAGAGGATCCAAGGCGTAAAGAATCTCTTACGGTAGAAGTTTGTAAAGTCATAACTGAAGTTGGCATTCAATGCAAGTCCCTTAACAAACGGAGGGGTAATAGTAGCATTAAACGTATTCAGTAACCTGTAAGTTTTCTGATCGTCCTTGCCTCCTGCAAAAGTAGATGTAACAACAGGGTTATCACCATATTCAATGTCGGGGCCAGGTTTGCCATTTGGCCAGAATGACCATGTTGTAGGAACCAGACGTGTTGACTGTCCGACAATTGCATCCGCACTCTTATAAGGGTAAATCCGGTTTGTCATGAAACCTGCTATGTCGATTCCTGTTTTCAACCAGTTGTTGATTGGTAATTCAACCTTTGCACGAACATTATACTGTTTATAGGCTGTAGTAGACTGCTTATACATTGATTCATCTCCTTTGAGACCAAGCGAAACATAATAGGTCATACCTTTAGAGCCTCCATCGATGGTAAAGTTGTGTCTGTAGGTTGTGGTCCATTTTTTAATAAGGTCGCCATACCAGTCGGTATCCGGATGTTTCCAGGGATCTTTGCCGTTCCTGAACAGGTCAATATCGGCATCGGTATAGGTCCGTGACTTACCATTTGCAACCTGGTATTCAGAAAGCATTGTGGCATATTCTGCTGCATTGGTTACATCAGGTATCACGGTTGGTGTCATGAAGCCCTGGTAGAACTGGTAGTTAAGCCTTGGTAGTCCTTCCTGCCCTTTTTTGGTAGTAATAAGAATAACACCGTTAGCAGCAGAGTTTCCATAGATAGCTGCCGAAGCATCTTTAAGAACTGAAAGGCTGGCAATATCCATCGGATCAATTTCATCCATTGAACGTCCCTGGATACCATCAATAATAACAAGTGGTCTGGTGTTAGTTGCATTGGTAGCTCTGTCACCTCCCAGAGTGCTGCGGCCACGAATAAGGATACGGGTTCCAAGGTTACCGGGTTCACCGGTTTCCTGTATAACAATTGAACCGGGAAGACGACCTGAAATTGCACTGGATACAGATGCAGAAGGGATAGACTGTATACTGGCACCTGATATGGACGTAACTGATCCTACAACGTTTGCACGTTTCTGTGTGGAATAACCCACAACGACAACTTCGTCAAGGTCTGTTACTTCGCCGGAAAGTGCTACGTCAACAACAGATTTGCCGCCCAGAGCAACTTCCTGGGAAACATATCCGATAAAAGAGAATACGATAGTAGCGTTTCTGTCAGTTACTGACAAAGAGTATTTTCCGTCAACATCAGTAATAGCACCCTGAGTGGTACCTTTAACCTGGATGTTTACACCCGGCATAGCTGCGCCGTTTGAAGCATCGGTTACGGTTCCAGTGACTCTGATCTGTTGCTGATCATCAGCGGATGGAGTACCTGCGGCCAATGAATAGGCGGGAAACGCCAGACCACAGAACAGGAGAAGAACTACAATTCTCACAGGCAGAAGTAACTTGTGAAAATTTACATCTGGTCTGAAAGACCAAAAGCAGTAGGGAGTTTTTTTCATACTGATACACTGTTAGTTAGTTAATAAATAGTTAGATATTGGGATTGTTGTTAATTGTTCAGGGTTAATGGTTCAAGGTTCAAGGTTCAAGGTTCAAGGTTCAAGGTTCAAGGTTCAAGGTTCAAGATTCAAGGTTCAAGGTTCAAGGTTCAAGGTTCAAGGTTCAAAGTTCAAGGTTCAAAGTTCAAGGTTCAGGAT
>JBGOZX010000231.1:0-5735 GCA_041480425.1 Bacteroidia bacterium | reverse complement strand
GGTGGTACATTTCCACAGCCCGGGGAGATATCCCTGGGTCATAACGGGGTGTTGTTCCTCGATGAGCTTCCTGAATTCAAACGAACAGTGCTTGAGGTTATGCGTCAGCCTCTTGAAGACAGGGTAATTACTATTTCTCGTGCAAAATCAACTGTGGATTATCCTGCAAGCTTAATGGTTGTTTTTTTAAATGTATGGTTTAATTGATTGGTAATTTAAAAGATAACAATCTTACGAAATCCCAAAATACTTCTCTGGGGTAAATAGAATATTTTTTATCATGATTGGTAGCAGTATTTCTTATTATCAGAAACTCAATCTTATTGAGAGCAGGAACGGTTTTGCAAAAACCGTTATTGTAAAATAATAGGTTTATAATTCCAATAATATCTTTCATCAGTCGATTTATCTTGTGGAATTCCATTCTTCCCAACTAATCTCTCTCCCTGGATATCCAGGTTTCTTAAATGGCCACTTTTTAGAAATCCAATCTTTAACTGAAGCAAACAAAATGGAATCGAGTCCTTCTTCAAAAGCACTTTTCCGAACCCACATAGTAATTACCGCGTCATATCCACTTTTTTCGGTTGGGAAAATATATAAGCAACCCAATACTTTTGTTTCATCTAAGCTTATAACTGTGAATGTAAAAGATCTTCTTTTTTGAAATTCTTTTTGATGCCATCCTAAATCAATTAAATCTTGTTCAAGAGTTAAATCTTTTGAAGGCCATTTAGTTCCAGGACCATCAAATTCACGGAGATGATCAATACTTGTCATTACAGCATCGTAGTCCTTTACTACATCATTTACAGTTAACATTCTTAACCTGAAATGTTGATTCTCAAATTTGTCAGGGACTTTAAAGTCGGTTGGAACAAATGGTTTAGTTTGAGCCATTAATAGATTACTTAGTGCTACCAGAATAATAATAAGTCTGCAAGGTCGTGCAATTTTTCTTATTATAGGATTAGTCATATGATTAAGTTTTACTATTGGCTACAGAATGTTTATTTGCTTTTAAATTTGTTTATTATACTAGCATTTATCCAATATATGTCACCATTTATCCCATCATGTCTGACAAAAAATAAGAACTTACCATCTGGTGAGAAGAATGGACTATATTCATTTGCTTTTGTATTAATCAGATTTCCCATATTAACAGGCTCACTCCATATCCCGTTCGTGTTGAAACTCACATACAGATCAACATTATCTGCATCAACTTTTCGTGCTGATGTGAAAACTAAATAGCTTTCATCAAGTGCAATACATGGGTCCGCTGCATAACCATAATTTATTGTACTTCCTATATTGTTTAATTTCTCATATTTCCCGTTGTCTGGTTTTATAAAATAAATATCAAATACTCCATAGCCACCAGGCCTATTCGATGCAAAGTAAATTGTTCCGTTTTTTGATTGACTGAAAAAGTATTCTGTATAACCAGAATTTATTGGAGTATCCAATTTAACTGGTTCAGACCATCCGTTTTTCAACTTGTTTACGAAAAACAGATCTCGTGTATTCTCTTTAGTCCGCTTATCCCTATCTGTTGTAAAAAAAGCTTTTGACTATCATATGAAAAAAACGGTTCATGATTATTAAATGTTTTGGAAAAACTTGCTGTATCCGGTTTAGTCCATTTATTATTTAAATATTCACAGAAAAGTATTTTTTGAAAAGTAAAATCTTCATTTGTAATTGTAAAATAAAACAATCTTCCATCTGGAGAAAATGCTCCACGGGCTTCAAATCTGTTATCCAGACAAATAATTCCAGGAGCAAAAATCACCGGTATTGTATCCGGAGGTGTCTGACCAAAATAATCAATAGAAATATTGTTAGTTTGACTATAAACAAAATTTGAAAAAATCAAAAATGCAAGAGTAATTATCGTTTTCATATGTGCTTGTTTTTATATTCATATTTAGCCAACGATAGTGGTATGTACAGGCCTGGATTTCATAGATTCAACTTATCTGGTTACCCGAAAAATATGTAAAAGTTCGAACATTCGTAAACCCGCAACCCACGGCTTGTATATACCACTTGTAGGCTGCTGTAATGCTATATTATTTCTCTATCGCTAAAAAGAATACTACTTTGTCTATAATTCACGTTTAGGAATAAAAAAATCTTCCTTTGTTAATCCACATTCCTTTGCCATATTAATTGACCAGGTTATATCACCTGCACCAGGGCCATGTGTGTTTGTCCCAAATGTAAAATGTGCTCCGGCAGCCTTAGCCATCTTAATAAATTTTGCATTTGGTAACTTAAACGTGGAGTTAATTTCAATTGCAACATTATTCTTTACTGCTGCATCAATAAGGCTCTTCATACGAGCATCTGTCCACAATTCATCAAATCTTGATTTTAGAGCATCGGGGAGATAAATTGGATTTGCCCAGATATTAATTGGTTCAGCTAAGACCTTTAGATTATGAGCAACATAGAGTTCCATAAATTCCTGGGGTTCACCTAATGGCATATTGGGAACCCAGATATGAATGATTTTACCATCTTTGTTAGGGAATATCATGGCGTCGGCTAAAATATAATCAACCTGTTTTAAAGCCTCTTTGGAAAATATATTAGGCCAATCGCGCCGGCTAACCTGTAATGCTAAATAGAGAGAGTTCTTCTTTGCCAGGGCAATGCGATCAAGGAGAAGACTATCATTGATCCTGACACTATTAGTACCGAATTCTTCGGCAATTCCGAAAGTAACACCCATCTCTTTCGAGCGTGCAGATGCCTTCTCATAAGCCACAGCAGCAGCGTTGCCAAGGGATTGTGCTTCATAGTTTAAATGTACATGCAGATCCATGTTGGGAAGATCCGTGTATGGAAGATCATTTTTATAGCCGTTTAATAATAAAACAACTATAATTAAAGTAGATGATTTTAATAAATTTTTCATGAAGTTTAATTTTGAGTTATTAATTTAAAGATTTTAATAATACTATTATAGCAGCCAACTAAATCGTTTATATGTCAATTAAAGGTAGGCATATTTGACCAATTAAGGAGTTATGATACAATAAAAGAGGTTGTTAATTAGAGTAAGATAGACGGAAGTAGCTGCTAAACCATGACAAGTTTATTAGCTTTATTGTCAGTGTTTAGTGCAGGAATAACAAGTAATTAATATTCCAAGATTTATTTATTGAGTCTTGGATGTAAGGGCCACCAGTTCACCTCTTTAGAACCAATCGTGCATTGACAATGCTTATTCTCATTCAGGTCTTTACAATCGGAGTAAAAGGACATTATAAACCTGGAGTTTAGGGTGGACCAATCATTATAATGTTATATACGGTTTTATTTTAATGAATAGGCGTACTGAAATAAAATTGACTTTGGCTTAAACAAGGTTTAAATTTGATATGTTGTCAACATTTAACCTATGAAAAGATATAGTCGGCCAAAGGCATTTCTTTTTGTCGTTTTACTGCTGGTATTTATGGTTTTCAACAGATCATGTGAAATGCCTGCAACAGGTTTTGATGAAGTGGAAGAAGCTGAATATCTCGAAAAGGCACAGAAGTTAGAAGCCCCGGAACCTGATTCCTCAGTTGTGATAATGACATGGAATATTCGATACGGTTTCGGCCGCGGGCCATGGTTCGGTGATGCATGCGGCTACAAGGTTATCTACACTAAAGAAGAGGTAATAAGCAATCTTCAGCTGATAGCACAAAGCATTAAGCAGGTCAACCCTGATATCCTGCTCCTCCAGGAAGCCGATATCAATTCATCACGTTCGGGATATGTTGATCAGGTAAGATGGCTCCTGGACAACACTGATTTTAATTATGCTGTTTACGGTTTGCAGTGGAAAGCCCAGTTCGTTCCGAGTGACGGACTTGGCAGAATAGAGGAGACAAATGCGATACTTTCGCGCTGGAAGCTAAAAGATGCAAAAAGAATCCAGCTTGACCTGAGGAAGGACCAGGGTGCCCTTGAGAGATACTTCTATGAACATTACTGCATGGTTGAGGCAAGTGTGGAGATACCAGGATTTAAGGACCTGTTTGTGGTAAACATCCATGCTTCAGCATTTGCCACTGACGATACGAAACATCTAAACCTGATAGAGTTTAAGAATGAACTGGACAGACTATCCGGTTTGGGTAAAGTTTTTGTTGCAGGAGGGGATCTGAATACCCTACCGCCTGGAAGCAACAAAACCGATTACTGCATTGAAGATATGTGTCCAAATGAGTCATTTCATCAATCGGGTGATGATCCCATGCATAAGGATGGCAGTGACTACACTCCTGAAAAAGAGTGGCTTGTTCCTTTTTACAATTCATATCAAAGTGCCATAACCCTTAATCAGTATCTGCCCAATCAGGAGCAGTATTTCACGCATACAACACGTCCGGGAAACTTCTGGGACAGAACCCTGGATTACCTCTTTACAAACAACCGGTGGCGAAGCGGATCATCTTTTGTGCGACAGGATTTTCTCATGGATTCGGACCATGCTCCCGTTGGGGGTGAGCTGATCTTGTTAAAAAATTAAGTTATGAAAGCGGATTATCATAAACTCCCTAAATCTGAGAGGGTGATTCCAGTAAGAGGCTCCTGGATAATTCTCGTCATATTTTTCTTACTTGTCTCTTCCTTCCGCGCAAATTCCCAGAAAAATAATTTGCCCGACAAGTGGGCCGACAATACAGCTTTTCTTATACCTGCCGGAAAATGGGAAAGTGGAATTTTTCAATCTTTCCGTTTCGGACTTAATGAAAAAATTGAGCTCAGGTCAAATGCTTTGTTAATGCCTGTTCTTCCTAATGCAGGAGTTAAATTTTCCCTGAGATCGGAGAAAGGACTTCTTCTGGCAAGCGAACATTCCATTGGCTGCCCAACAGTATTTCTCAACGTTTTGAGCTTCAAAGGTACAGGAGGATTAATTTCACCGCAATACAGTTTCCCCTTCATTATAACTCTTTCAAATTCCCTGCTTGCAACCACATGGATTGGATCTTCTTCACTGTTGACTGCAGATGCGGGCTTTGCTTTAGCATTAAGAGGAAACAAGCCCGATTATCAGTCATCAATTGATATCCCTTTTATTTATCAGCGGATGGCTCATTACTATGAGGGAGTATCAGTAAAGGCCGGCATTTCATTTAAAGGAACAATTGTAAAGAACCTTTATTTTGAAGAGGGGACCAGGGTATTTCTGATTACAAGAAACAGCGATAATATTTTCATCGAGAATTCAGGAGCTGTTCTATGGAGCAGTAAAGGTTCACTGCGCATAAAAGGAGGTTATTTGTTGTCGTGGGGTAAATATCCATTTGGGAATCATCTTCAGTTATGGCCGGCTTTTGATCTTATTTTCGGGAGCAGGCATAAAGGAGAAAATTAATAATCTTGATTACCTGACTTATATTACCAACATTTGATACTGCGGCATTTCCTGCTATAATTATCTCACATGAGGTTTTTATTGCAGCAAGACATTTGAGAAATTTCAAATGTAACATCTATGTTCAAATGCAACTCATTTCTTCGATCTTTAACTTCAGCTATAAATTTTGTAATCTTTTCTGGAATCCTAATTTTCTCAATATATTGCGTATTGTTCAAAATTGTAGTTAAACTTATTGTTTGGGATAAAATCACTTTATGCGTGAGCTTACTGTTAGTTTTATCTAATATAAATGGCTCAATTTTATCAATCTCATTTAGATTAATTGGTCTAAATTTTTGCT
>JBGOZX010000230.1:0-5736 GCA_041480425.1 Bacteroidia bacterium | reverse complement strand
GATGTAAATCACGAAGCTCCTGTATGTTTTCAGGGGGTATAAAGCTTCCTTTTAACAACCCGCTGATTAGCAGTTTACATATCCATTGACTGTCAGCCTTATCTGTTTTGCATCCCGGAATGTTCTTAATGTGCCGGGCATTAACCACAATTAAATCAAGTGGATATGTCCGTAAAATATGCAAGACAGTCTTTTAATAAATACCTCTGCTTTCCATCGCCCCGTTGGTTACGCCAAGGCTTTCGAGCCATACGCCCAATTCGTTCAAAGAACTTGTAGTGGTGCCAAATGTCCGAGTTTCGGTTTTTATCCCTTTGCCCATTACTGTTGCTACAACAATATCACGGTTTACGTCAAGGCCACATCCTCTGTCGATTACCTGCTCAAATTCAATGTTGCTCTTTCCAATATAATTTGTGTTTGTTTCGATACTAAACACAAAATAACTTAATTTTCATGGGTGTTTGTGCTTTGCCAAATCATGAGTGTTTCATAATAATGCATTTTAATTTGTATGTAGATTTCTTATTAGAAGAAACAGAGAGGCTTTTCGAAGCTGGCAAAGCCTCTCTGGTGGTCAAGAAATGATCAATTAATTATTTTTGGCCTTTGACGTGTCAAAATTTTTCAATTAATCCTTAGACAAATAATTATTAATTATAACCGGGATTTTGTGTGATAGCAGGGTTATTAAGAACTTCGACACGTGGAATTGGTAAATAATATAAGTTTGGGGTCCATGTTCTTACTTGTGCTGTCATTATTGTATAGGTAAAAGTACCGTCACCGTTCCTGATTATTTCAATACCTTTTGCATTCTGTGAACCAATATCGGCAATACCCCACCTTCTGATATCCCAAAACCTATGCCCTTCAAAACACAACTCTATTCTACGTTCATGCATTATTTTTTGCATCAGGTCAGTACTAGTTGCATTTGGCAAACCGGCTCTGCCTCTAATTAGGTTCAGGTATGTCAAAGCTTCATTTGTTTCACCCAACGCAGCACATGCTTCAGCATAATTCAAATAAATCTCAGCTAGTCTAAAAACCACCCATTGACATGCACTATAATCCTGAACAAATATATTAGAATTCTCATCAACCATTTTTCTTATTGTATAGCCAGTTTTCGAAGCATTCCAGGGTGAAATGGGGCTAGTTGGTGATTCCCTACCACCAACATAAAATTCTGCCGGACGATTTCTAAAAAATGCCCCATTAAATAATATATCTGCGTAAAATCTCGGCTCTCGATTACTATATGGATTACTTGCATGTACCGGATTACTCCAACTAAAAGCAGTACCGTCAGCCATTTCAAAATCATCTACAAATTGCTGAAGAGGATTATAAGCACTATAACCTTCATATCCGTTTGGGATCATATCTCGGTTAAAAGTATTCAATCTGTCCAGTCTGACAGTATTACTATAAACGATGGAGAAAATAATTTCAGAATTAAAAAAATCCAGAAAGATCTTATTATAAGTCGAAGCATCCGCATAGAGAGAATAAATACCTAAATTCATCACATCTATTGCAGCATTTTTTGCAGCGGTCCACCGCGTCATGTCATTAGTGGGATTATTATATGGGCTTGCTGCATACAATAAAAGTCTGGATTTTAATGCCAAAGCAGCACCAATAGTTGCTCTTCCTGTATTGGCATCGTCAGTATAAGATAATGGCAAGTATTTTATAGCCTTATCAATATCCGCCAAAATAAAATCCCGTGTTTGATCCCCGGTTGCTCTTTTCTCAGTGAAGTTTCTATCGGTAACGTCAAATACTTTTGTGATGAGAGGAACACCACCAAACCTATTCAGCAATTCAAAATATGATAACGCTCTTAAAAAGTAGACTTCGCCTCTCATTCTTTTTACTATCGCAGGATTACTTATCGAATCAACCTTGTCAATATTTTGAAAGAAAATATTGGCGTAACGAATTGCCCCATAAAATCTACTCCAGTGGTTCTGAGTTCTGCTAGTCTGATTATCTGGAGTTGTCTCTCCTCTGTTAAAAGTCCATTCTCCTGTCCAGTTGAAATTGCCATAAAGTTCATCAGTTTGTGCACCCCAACCAAGGCCCGCGTCTTTATAAGCTGCAATTGAAGTACTATAAATTTGATTAACAAACACTTCCGTTAACTTAGGATCTGACCAGACATCACTTTCTGAATAGGAATTCAGTGGTTCAAGATCTAGCATTTTATTGCATGAAAAACTGAATAAACAAACAAATGCTATAAACACATATATAAAATTATTTTTCATGATATTCATAATTTTGTTTTGTTAAAAAGTTATGGTCAAACCTGCATTAACTATTCTTTGTATGGGGTAATAATTCCTACCATTATCAGTTGGGTTTTCCGGATCAATAGAAGAAGGGTATTTATCAATTGAAAAAACATTATTGGCGCTAATATATACCCTAATTCCCTGAAATGTTTTACCCAATATATTTTTGGGGATATTATATGCTAATTCTATATTTTTCAGTCGTAAAAAAGAACAATCAAGGAGCCAGAAATCTGAGCCGTTGTTATTGGGCCCGAAAGATCTTCCGGTTTCACCATTAAAATTGCGGGGATATTTATTATCACCCTCCTTTTGCCATCTATCAGTAAAAAAATCCTCGATCATATTTAATCCAGATGGCCTCAGTTGACCTTTGGCTCTTGCTTGTCCCTGAAAAAATACAGATAAGTCAAAATTTTTATAACCACAACTGAATGTAGTCCCATATACTATCTCTGGAGTTCTTGATGCAAATATTCTAACCTGATCTAAGGTATTAATTACCTTATCTCCATTAATATCAAGATATTTAATATCACCAGGGCCAGTTCCTCCTAAATGTGGGTAATCAAGTACCTCCTGGGCTGTTTGGAAGAGGCCATCACTTTGATAAATTAGGTATGAATCAATAGGATAACCAGTTTTTTTCTGGTATTCCGGGACATTTAAGGGTTCATCCATGAATACAACTTTGTTTCTGACAAAAGTGAAATTACCCTTTACTCTATATGAAAAACCATTCTTACCATTATTCCCATTGATTGAAGCCTCAAGTTCTATCCCCTGATTTAATACTTTTCCTAAATTCTCACTGGGTAAAGTCAATCCGGTGTAAAGAGGTACTGATTCGCTACGGGGTACCAAAATGTTAGAACGCATAGAGCGAAAAACATCTGTTGCAAAGCCTATCTTTCCTTGAAATAGTTGAAGCTCTAACCCAAGATCTGTGCTAGTTGCCACCTCCCATGTTATTATTGGATTTGGCGTTGGTCCTAATATGAAAGATTTATAAGGTGATGCAGTGTTGCCAAAAATATATCCGGTTGAACTAAAATTATATGTTTGAATATACTGAAAAGCAGGAACTGCATCATTCCCTAATTTACCCCATGATCCTCTTAATTTTAATTCATTAATCACAGAGGATTTAAAAAATGATTCTTGAGATATTCGCCAACCGGCAGAAACACCTGGAAAGAATCCAAATCTTTTACTTTTGGGGAAATTTTGAGATCCATCGTAACGGGCACTTAAATCAACCAAATATTTATTTTTATAATTATATGAAATTCTGCTAATCAGATTAGAACGTGCTGCCTCTTCTGCTGATGAATTATTAGTCATTCCAAGATCACTTCCTGCAAACATCTGGTCTAAACTATTACTTAAAAATCCTTGCCTTCCAGCAGAAAGAGACTCATTATATCCATAAGATTGTTCATAAGCAACAAATGCATTAATTGAGTGTAAGTTAATTTGTTTAGTGTAGCCCAATTTTAGATATATTAAGTCTTTCATATTGCTGCCATCGGATTGCGATATAGTAGGTATACTTTTGGAAATGATCTGAGTGTAACTATCAGTAGAAGCATTATAAGTATAGGCTGGCGGAGGGGTTTTTACAAAGGTCTTGTTCATATTATTAATTAAATCATAGGAGAAATAACCATCCAGAGATAATCCTTCTGCTACTTTGGACAAATTCCAATTAAAAGAAATCTTTGATTGCAAATAATCAGTCCCTAATCTAGAATAGCCATAAGCTGGAGAGGTCACTACCAATTCATTTCCAGGTCCTCCTCCAATACCAAGACCATAATACCCATTAGGATAAACATCGACAAGATATGGGTATGCTAACCAGATATTACTAAACACCCCACCAATATCTCCACCTACAGAAGAATTCATTAACTCATGTCTATATAATATATCTATTCCGATATTAAAATTATCAGTAACAGCAATATCTATATTGGAGCGGAATTGAGCCTGTTTAAAATAGGCTGCACCTCCTCTGTAATCTCCTTCCTGGTCCAGGTATTGGCCAGAAACATAATATTTAATTTTTTCGTTGCCCCCACTAAGTGAAAGCATATAATTTTGAAAAGGAGCCCATTCTCTCATAATGGAATGCCACCAATTGGTGTTTGGATAACTCAAAGGTTCTGATCCATCCTTAAATTTTTGAAGATCATCATCAGTCCATCTTTTCGCAGTACCAGTCAATTGAACGTATTCATTATCAGCTACAGCAAACTGATAAGAGTTAAGCATATGCGGTGTACGTGTTGGTTGGCTTAATCCAAAATTAGAAGTAAAGGATAATGTAGGCTTACCTTTGTCTCCTCTCTTTGTAGTAACCAAAATAACTCCATTGGCAGCCCTAGCACCATAAACAGCTGCAGTTGCATCTTTTAGAACTGTAAAAGTCGCTATATCGGAAGGATTTAATCTAGAAAAACCACCATCCCTGTCAGGTACGCCATCTATAACAATTAATGGAGTTTGAGTCCCTAATGTTCCCTTACCACGTATAAATATTTCTGCATTATCAGCTCCTGGTTCACCTGACCGAGTATTGGCAATTATCCCAGTAATCTGACCTCCTATTGAGGTGGTAAGATTGAAAGCGGGAGAGGCTTTAAGGTTACCTACATTCATGCTGGATACAGCACCTGTCAAATTCAATTTCTTTTGCGTACCATAACCAATAACTACGATCTCTTCGAGACCGATTATTGATTCGGTCATAGTTACGTTGATTTGGGTTAATGAACCTATACTGATTTCCTGGGATTCCATCCCGGTAAATGAGAATGTCAGGCTTTTTGATCCCTGAGGAACTACAATACTGTATTTGCCGGCAATATCAGTCATCGTACCCTGAGTTGTTCCGGTAACAACAACGTTTACACCAGGAATAGGAGAACCATTTTTTTCGGTAACAGTCCCGGTTATTTTCAGTTGTTGCATAGCCGCAGAGAGAGACGTTACATCACTTGGAGTGAGTATTATCTGTCTGTCATAAACGATAAATTTAATATCATCGTTGAGGATATCATTCAGAATATCCTTAATTGGTTCTTTGTCTGCTTCAATATTCACTTTTCGGGTTACATTGATTAGTTTCTGATTGAACAGAAAATAGAACTCACTTACATCCTCAATTTTATTGAGGACTTCTTCAATGGTTGCATCTTTGAGATTGAGTGAAATTTTTGTTGCCTGAGAGTAGGTTGGAGCAGCAAAAATATTCACCAAAAAACAAAATAAAAGAAATGCTGAAATTTTCATGGTTAGAAGTAATTTGCGCCAATTACTATTTGGTTTGAGCAAACTATAGTAATCCAAAATATTTTTCATACTTTTGAAATGTTAGGGTTAATAATCAGATTTTTGTTTGTGTAATCAGGAATCGATTTATTGT
>JBGOZX010000229.1:0-5811 GCA_041480425.1 Bacteroidia bacterium | reverse complement strand
GCATATCTCATTTTATAGAAACAACATTATCCATGTTAGTTTTCGGTCTTGTTGCAGGTTATGTTTTTTCATATAAGAATAAAAAAATTGTTAATAATACATAATAGCTACCAGCACATTGAAAAACAAAATACTTGCCCTAACACGGACGAGTAAATAGGTTGTTCCAATTTTTTGTCTTTCACCTGGTGAGTTTTATCTTGACAACAAACTTTTCATACTTTCATATAAACCGTGATTACCATACAAGACAAGTAAGTGTAACTATGAAACTTTTAATTGCGTGAACGAACACTTTATTTTTTATTTCTATAAATTACAGGCAGGAAACTGTGAATGATATAACTTTTTTCAATAATTGTGTAATCTCACACCTTTTTTATTGGCTTAACTTTAAAGTTTTGATTCCGAAGTATTAAAAGTTGGATACAATCATACATATACTGCAATGAAAAATTTTACATTTCCCAAATCTCCAACAGGTATTCAGGGACTAGATGAAATTACAAATGGCGGCATACCCAAAAACCGTCCTACTCTATTACTCGGGAATACTGGAAGCGGAAAAACCATTTTGGCCATGGAATTCCTGGTAAATGGAATTGTACTGTTTGATGAACCTGCCGTGTTCATGGCGTTTGAAGAGAAAAAGGAAGATCTGGTGATGAATGTAAAATCATTAGGCTACAACCTGGATACACATATCGCGAATAATAAAATATATATTGAACAAGTACTGATTAATCCTGATGAAATGCGGGAAACCGGCATGTATGATCTTGAGGGATTATTTGTGAGGCTTGAACAGGCAATTTATAAAGTAATGGCAAAGCGTGTAGTGCTTGATTCGCTGGACACACTTTTTTATGACCTTGATAAGAAAATACTCCGTTCAGAATTTCTAAGGCTTTTGTCCTGGTTGAAAAAAATGAAAGTAACAGCAGTAATTACCTCAGAAATTGGAGATCACTTTCTTACGCACATGGGAATAGAAGAATATGTAGCCGATTGTGTAATAGCATTGGATAACCGTGTAACCAATCAAATTGCAACCAGGCGATTACGGATTGTTAAATACCGTGGTTCAATTCATGGTAACAATGAATATCCTTTTACAATTGATGAAAAAGGAATATCAGTTTATCCAATTATCGGTGAAGTGTTCCAACAGGAACCAACTTCAAAAAGAATCTCTTCAGGTATTAAAGACTTAGATGAAATGCTGGGTAAGAAAGGCTTTTATGAGGGAAGCAGCATTCTTATATCAGGAACGGCTGGTACAGGGAAAACGAGCACTGCGGCTTCATTTGCATATAGTGTTTGCAAAGCTAAAAAACGTTGCCTTTTTTGTGCATTCGAAGAAGCCCCAAAACAGATAATAAGAAATATGGGATCTATCGGATTCCATTTAGATTCGTTGGTTAAGTCAGGAATATTAACTTTTTATTATTCAAGGCCTTCTTTACAAAATCTTGAATTGCATTTCCTTGCTATTAAGAAAATAATAAATGAAATAAAACCTACTGTAGTTATTCTTGATCCGATTACAAATTTAATGACCGAAGGCCCAAACAGCGATATCAGGTCAATGCTCACCCGGTTTGTTGATTTCTTAAAAACACAAAAAATTACTGTTATGTTTACTGCGGCTATAACAGTAGGGTCAATAGAACGTAATCCAAGTGATGAAGGCATTTCATCAATGGTCGATACATGGATGATGGTTCAGGATATAGAGCTAGATGCCGAACGAACAAGAAGCTTGTGTGTTATGAAATCTAGGGGTATGGCTCATTCTACCGACGTGCGCAAGTTTAAAATTTCAACTAAAGGAATTACCTTATTACCCATTGTTGCGAACAGTAAAGGACCTTTGGCTGATTCCAAAAGAAAAGCCAAAGAGCATGATAATTTATCCACATCAAAAGAATCTATTTGGGTAAAGAAAGCTCCCGTTAATGAGAATACAAAATAAAAATTTTTTATTTGAACATTTTATTTGAAAAACAAGCTGATTATAATGTCAAAAAAAACAACTGATAATCTAAAAGTCAATACACAAGCTTTAAATGATAAAGGGGGAAAATATATTCTTTGCTTATTTGTTTCAGGCAAATCACCTAACTCTGCCCGCGCGGTTGTAAATATTAAGGCTATTTGCGAGAAATATTTAAAAAACAGGTATGAATTAGAGCTAATTGATATTTACCAGTATCCGGATTTGGCAATTACAGAGGAAATAGTTGCATTACCAGTATTGATAAAGAAATTTCCAATACCGAAAGTAAGGATGGTAGGCGATTTGTCAAATACTGAAGAAGTTCTCAAAGGACTTGGCCTTGTTTAATTAATTCGAATTTTATTTTAATGAAGAAATATGAGTAGAAAGTATTGAAAGCGAGGGATCATCCTTTTAATTCACATTATGAGTATATGAACTAAACAACAAGCCGAGACAATCCCTAAACAACAAGGGATAATTAAACCAGGATTAAACTAACGCGAACATGGACAATCCCGCTTTTTGTGAAAAAGCGGGATTGCCGGGCCGTTGTGCTTCATGCTGAGATAAAACACAAAACATTTATACAAATAGATGGATATTACCAGCAAATTGAATAAACAAAAAGATTATGAAAAAAACATTAACATGCCTATTAGTTGCGTTGATTTCATTGGCTGGCAATGCCCAAATGAAAAAAATGGATGTATCAAACATTAAAAATAAATATTCAGATATTCCTTATTCAACAATTTCTAAGGCTCAAAAACTAGATATTTATCTTCCTGATGAAGGTAATGGGCCATTTCCAGTTATTCTTTCGATACATGGAGGAGCTTTTAAAATGGGGGATAAAAGAGATGAACAATTAACACCTATGCTCGAAGGACTAAATAGAGGATATGCAGTTGTTTCCATCAACTACCGTCTCAGTGGGGAGGCAATATGGCCTGCCCAGATCAATGATTGCAAAGCCGCAGTCAGATGGTTAAGGGCAAATTCAGCGAAATACAAACTCAATCCGGATAAAATTGCAGCCTGGGGTGGTTCAGCAGGAGGACATCTTTCAGCAATGTTAGGTACATCCGGAGATGTTAAGGATCTTGATGATTTAACATTAGGGAATCCTGCCCAATCAAGTCGTGTCCAGGCGGTTGTTGATTGGTTTGGGCCGACTAACTTCCTGAAAATGGATGAGCAATTAAGTGAAAGCGGAGTTGAAAATCCTCAATCTCATTCTGTCCCTGATTCCCCGGAATCAGAACTCATAGGTAAAAACCTGGAAGATGCACCTCAGCTTGTTAATGAATCAAACCCTGAAACTTATGTATCATCTGATGATCCACCTTTTTTCATACAGCATGGATTAGAGGATAATCTGGTTCCATATCAAGGTTCTGTCCTGCTTGCACGAAAACTGGGAAAAATGCTTGGATATAAAAAAGTATCTCTTGAACTATTTCCGGCAACCCGCCATGGTGGGGAGGCATTTGGGACAGAAGAAAATTTAAATAAAGTATTCACATTCCTTGATAAATATCTGCAAGGTGAGAAAGCTGACCGCTCCGCTACTGTTAATAAAATAACAATACCTTGACTCATGACAAATACTTATGCTGACGTCATTTATATTTTTCCGTTTTAACAGGTTGCCTGGCAGCCGTCTATATGACCATCATAATAAAATGAAAAAAATAGGAATTTGTCTTTTGACCTGAAAATAATTTATATCGTATCATGAAAACAAAATATTTTCTTTTCATATCCTGTATTCTTATTGCTGAGTTAATTAATGGTGAAAGCATACAGAAATTAGGAGTAAAGCCCTCTAATTCACCTGAAGTAAATAAAATGAACCTGCAAAAGGCCATTGATAAAATGACGTTTTGCGGGGGCACTTTATATGTTGACCCGTCTGAAATACCATATCGTATAGCCGGCGGAATAACCCTCAGAAAAAATGTTTCATTGATCGGGGCAAATGCAGCAACACCGCGGGGAACGCGTCATCCCTTAAAACCTCAGCCTGTTGGGAGTGTTTTTGAAATTACCGATAAAGAAAATGTTTTCATAACAGTGGAATCCGGCACCAGGATAGAGGGTATACAATTCTGGTATTCAGAACAGGCTACCAAGGATCCCTCAAGGATCATTGAATATCCTGCAACTATCAGACTTTCATATGATAGTCCGACCGAAGGAGTAACATTGAATAATCTTACTTTTTATGGAGAATATCTGGCTATGGATTTTGCTGCACTTAAAAGTAAACCATGCGAGCTAATAACGATAGAACATTGTTACGGGTACCCTTTAAGCGGGACATTTATCCGCATTGACTTTTGTTATGATATTCCACGGATATTGCATTGTCATGTGAATCCTTCGGTAAACAGGCTTTTTGCAGGCGGCTTTTCGCCGGAAATAGTTAATAAAGTAATCTCAAAAAAAACATTTGCCTATTCTGTCGATCATACAGATAATGCTCAACTGATTGATATTTTTACTTTTGGAACTTACGGAGGAATAAATCTCGGATCAGAGACGTACGGACAACTTACAAATTTCAATTTTGATTGTGTTACAATCGGCATACATAAATCAGGTAGCAATAACTTCAACAGGAACTGGCAGATTGCCCAGGGGGCAATAATTGCGAGTGCAGGAGAAAATATTACGGACATACATCCTATTGTGATTGAAGGGAAAGGCCATACCTCCATTTCCAATGTCGAAGCATTCTCAGGACACAATGGTGCTCTCACGACTCTTGGGGCCTCATTTGATTTTATAAAGGTTACAGGAAACGATAAATGCACCATTTCCTTGTATGGGTGTCGTATGAGAAATTATATTGCTGATGAACCGATTACGATTGAAAATAGTAATGCGATCATTCAAGCTGTTGCCTGCATTGATAAAAATGAGAATCCATTTATAAGATAATTGATTCATAAAACAATAGACCTAATATTCATTATAAAATCAAAATGCTGTATTATATTATCTGAATAAGAAATAGTTACAGATTATATCAATAAAATAAATACTTGTGCCAACACGGACAATCCCGCTTTTTGTGAAAAAACGGGATTGCCGGGCCGTTAGTTGCAATGTTATCATGACGTGATTATTTTTAGATACCCGATAAACTAAAATTATATGAAAAAGAAATTTACATTAATAGGTCTCAGCGGTATGATATTATGCTCTGCAATCATTCCATCGGAACTTTATGCTCAAACCTCTGTCAAAAGAGATACAATACTTGTTGCAGCCCGTGAAATAATTAAGGAAACAACTTATTGTGGTCTTGTTACAATAGATTCAACGGGTCAACCCCAGGTACGTACTATGAATCCTTTTCCTGTTAATGATGAATTTATCACCTGGTTCGTCACTTCAAGAAACAGCCGTAAAGTGAGAGAAATTAAAAATAACCCGAAAGTATGTGTTTATTATGCTAATCATATGTCTGCAAAAGGTTATGTAAATATTACAGGAACAGCTGAAGTGATAGACGATAAAGAGTTGTTGATAAAAATGAAACGCGATTATTGGGAGAATATACCAAACTGGCAAAACATTTTTGTCCTTATAAAAATTGTACCCAAAACCATAGAAGTAATTAATTATAAGCATGGTCTTAACAATGATCCTGACACCTTTAGAGCTCCATCGATTGTACTATAGCTGATACTTGATAAATAAACACAGCAACTAACACGGACAATAAAGTAAATAAACTCGTTACGGTTTTTGCTTTTGTTCCTACTCTCATGACAGCTTTGTAAGTGGTGATAAACCCG
>JBGOZX010000228.1:0-5814 GCA_041480425.1 Bacteroidia bacterium | reverse complement strand
TGAAAAAAATGTCACTTATGCAACCAACACCATTTCACGAAATTTCATGCCTTACCTGATTGGAGCATGCGATATATATGCAGCCCCTTCCCGGCTTGAGGGATTCGGAATGCCGCAAGTAGAAGCAGGAGCATGCGGAAAACCGGTTATAGGTATTAAGGCTATGGGAATGCTTGATACACTTATACATGGCGAAACGGGATTTCTGGCAGATGTAGCACAGAAAATTGTTGTGAACCAGGTGACGCTTGGTGATGAATCGGGCTTTGAAGATAAACATAGAGTGATATTTAAAAAACCACGAACGGTGGATTACCGTGCAAATGTTCATGATATTGCCAGGTATTTGATGGTTCTCATGACTGATGCAGCATTGCGGGAAAAAATGGGCAAAGCAGCCAGAGAGCGTGTAGTAAAAAACTTTGACTACCGCGTTATTGCAAAACGGTTTGTACAGATAATGAACGATAAAATGGGAATAAGGTAATTTTCAGATTAAAACCATGCAAACTGCAAACTGGCAAGAGATAGAAGTGGCAAAGAAGGCCGCTCTTAAAGTGCTGCTTCATAATGCCCACGGGCCATACCATGGACTTCCACGGACTGCTGGCTGGGGATATCCGGAGCCGTACACAAGGGATTTGATGTTTTCTATTTTTGGGATAACGGTTTCTGAGAATCTGAAGCTAATAAAAAGCATCAGGAAAGTATTGGAGACGCTGGCAAAAAATCAGACAGAACGTGGTCATATACCTTCGCTGGTACATGACAAGGAAGACCGTGGGTCTAGTGATACTACACCTTTGTTTTTGCTGGGTGTTGGCATTTTCAGGAAAGTATCAGGGGAATCTGACTTTCTTAATGATGCAGTTGAAAAAGCCCTGATCTGGATGGAGTATCAAAGCCCGTCAGACCGGTATCTGGTTGCCCAGCAGCCGACAAGCGATTGGCGCGACGAACAATGGGTTACCGGATATGGTTTATTTGTGAATACTCTGGTATATAGCTATCTCCGGCTCCTGGGTAAGCACGAAAGAGCAGGTATGATGCACCGCGAGATAAGTCGGTTTACGATTACCGGCGGAACGATACCCCATCATGTCCACGAAGGACTTGTGGTAAAACATAAGCCTTACTATGCTTTCTGGTCCTATAAAATTCATAACAGCGAACGGTTCGACCTGCTTGGTAACAGTCTTGCAATTCTCTCCGGAATAGCTTCATACTCGCGGGCTGAGAAAATGATTTCCTGGATCGAAGAGGAGTGCGCAGACCTGAGAAAAAAAGGTAAATTGGCAGTTGATCTGCCACCTAATTTCTTCCCCTTTATTAAACCTGAAGATCCTGACTGGCATGTACGATATTCTGCATACAACAAACCCGGAGAATACCACAATGGAGGTATCTGGCCTTTTGTATGCGGGCTTTATGTGGCAGCATTAGTTGCAGTTAAAAGGTACAAGCTCGCCGAAAAAAAGCTCGTGACACTTACCCACATTATCAAACCTTCCAGGACGAGCAGTGTTGATTTTGGTTTTAACGAATGGCTAAAAGCGCAGGACGGCAAGCCTATGGGACAGGACTGGCAAACCTGGAGTGCCGCGCTTTATCTGTATGCCGCAAAATGCGTTGAAGAAAAAAGAACACCCTTTTTCGATGAGATACGAAGTTGTCCTACTTAAACCTCCATGATACAAAATCACAAACAATAATGAAAATAATATCAAGTAGGTTCCCTGCCCGTCCGGTCAGGCGGGCCTTAGACCTTAATAAGCAGAAAAAACTTTCAAAGGAATCGGAAAAAGAATATTAGCCCAATACTTTTAACATAACCTTAAAATCAGTCATGATGAATTCTCCTGTAACAGAATACTGGAACTAAAAAAGATAAAATCAAACAAAAATGCCATAAATTGACAGAAGCTGATTCAATATCGGTTGCAGTTCAATCATAAACGACGAAGTGCACAACAGTAAAGTAATGTGTGAATTATGTAATTTTTTAAAAGAATTGTGTAACTTCTTTTTAAGGTATAACAAATACTTTTATCCTACGAAAATTTCGTTTCAACCTAAAGAAAAGAAATCATGAATAATGTAATAGGTTACTGGAACAAGAAAAAAGAAAAACTCAAACAAAAATATCCAACCATAAAAGAAGAAGATTTGCGCTTCCGCGAAGGTAAGGAAAAAGAAATGATAGAAATGCTGGGCTATAAGCTTGGGAAATCAAAAGAAGAACTGCTTTTCATTATTGCAGGGCTATAGTAAGGCTTCTTCTGTCTGGTAGTTGCTTTCTTAAATTAGATAGGACCAAGCCACCACTTTCTTTTTTATACACATTCGGAATACCAGCCACTACAAATCACAAAATGTGTGAATCATATAAATCTGCAAAGGAATTGTGTAACGATTTTGCCTGAATAACAGCCTACCTTTACGTGGAATTGTTTCAATAATTACAGAATTATGTCAAAAACACTTTTTATCGACGTTTTTTTTTTGATAAAAGTTTGGGGCACAGGATTCTTGGGATTCCATATGAGTGGTATAATTCATATACTGCCTGCAATAGCAATCTATGCCCTTATGATCAGGCTTCTATGTAATAAATCATTAGTGCGATAATACAAACTTTAAATCAGCATACATGTAAATACTTAATATTAAAGAAAACTACAAAGAACTTTAAGCTAAGCTTAAACAAAAAAAACTTACGTAACAGAAAGAATATTTACATTATAATGACAGAAGGAATGAAGAAATGTCCTGTTGGCTTTGTTCTTTGGGTTGATCTAAAAAATCAAAAATGAAACTCTATATTAAAAATATGGTGTGTTGTCGTTGCAAAATGATAGTAATAGCTGAACTGGACAAGTTAGGTATTCAATATGTTGCCGTGGAATTAGGTGAAGTGACTATTAACGAAAAAATAACGTCAGTACAATATGCTAAGCTATATGATGCATTGCAACAATCCGGGTTTGAATTGATAGACGACCGGAAACACGATCTTATTGAGAAATTAAAAAAGGCCATTGTTGATCTGGAGTATTATTCGGATGAGGATTTGAAAACAAGCTATGCGGATTACATTAGTCTTCGTGTAGACGATAACTTCATTTCCCTTAACACTCTGTTTTCAGAAATAGAAGGCATTACCATTGAAAAATACATCATCAAACATAAAATTGAACTGGTAAAAGAATTACTCCAGTACAAAGATCTTAATCTTGGCGAAATTGCGCATAAAATGCATTACAGCAGTCCGGCACAATTATCCAGACAGTTTAAAAGTGCAACAGGTCTGACGCCTTCATATTTCAGGCAACTTCAGCACACCAGGGAGGTCAATCCGGGGAATAATTGAATTATGTCAACATATAACGAGAATATTATGAGCACAAGAAGAAACACAACAACACTCTACTATGTAATCGCGATTGTGGTTATAATAGTGGCTTTTCTGCTATTAGGTGGCGGGCCCTGGATAAAAGGAATGACACATGGAAGCAGGTCGATAGGCATGACCAGTTTGCACTGGGGGCAGATTCTGATCAGTTTAGTTCTCGGTTTCCTGCTCGGTTGGATAGCCTCCAAGAGGAAATGGTGATCGACTGCCGGAATTCGGTCATATGTGTTGGCTGTTGTGCCGGATTATTGCAGAAATTCTTTTGCAATCGCAAATGTTTTCTCACTAACCGAAGAATTTATTCTCGTGACCTATTACCTGCCTGACCGCAGGCCGACGTATGACCGCTTTAAAAGAAATAAAAATGACAGATGAAAACAGATAAAATGAAGAAAGTTTTGATTGCCCTGGATTATAATCCAACTGCACAAAAAGTGGCCGAAGTAGGTTTTTCTCTGGCTAAAGCTATGAATGCTGAAGTTATTTTGCTCCATGTAATATCAGATCCGATGTATTATTCCTCAACAGAATATTCTCCGATAATGGGATTTAATGGTTTCATGGAAACAGGTCAATGGCAATTGGATAGTGTTGATGCACTTAAAAAGGCATCCTCACATTTTCTTGATAAATCCAGACACCACCTTGGTGATAAAAACATACAAACTTTGGTAATGGAAGGTGATCTTGCTGAATCCATATTGAAGACTGCAAAAGAAATGCATGTGGATGTTATAGTTATGGGCTCTCACAGCCGTAGATGGTTGGATGAAATACTAATGGGAAGTGTAACGGAAAAGGTTTTACATCACTCTTCTATTCCACTATTCATCATTCCAACTAAAAAACACAATTAACTTGAACTTTAATATTACTTCAGATAAATACAAAGGATTAACCACCATCCAGGCAAAAGAAAGGCTACGAACCGAAGGTTATAACAATCTTCCGTCTTCAAAACCTAAAAAATTTTTTTCCATTGCATTGGGTGTTGTCAAAGAACCCATGTTTATACTTTTAGTGGCATGTGGCACTTTGTATGTGGTGATGGGCGATTTAAAGGAAGGATTAATGCTTCTGAGCTTTGTTTTCGTAATTATGGGTATAGAATTCTACCAGGAAAAGAAAACTGAAAAAGCCCTCGATGCATTAAAAGATATGGCAAGCCCCAGGGCTTTAGTAATCAGGGATGGTAAAGAAACACGAATTGCTGGTTTTGAAGTAGTAACCGACGACATTATTGTGTTACAGGAAGGCGACAGGGTTCCGGCAGATGCTACCGTGTTACATTCAGTTAACTTACTGGCCGATGAATCATTACTTACAGGAGAACCGGTACCCGTCAGAAAAAGTGATTGGGATGAGTTAGAAAGAAATGTTCAGCCTGGTGGCGACGATTTGCCTTTCGTTTATTCCGGAACTATGATTGTTCAGGGCAACGGCATCGCAAGAGTAACCAGCATAGGGATCAATACCGAAATAGGAAAAATAGGCAAAGCGCTGGAGGGGGTAAAAGAAGAACCCACGAGACTAAAACAGGAAATGGGATCGCTGGTGAAAAAACTTTCGATTATTGCAGCTGTACTCTGTATTCTGGTAATCGTTGGTTATGCACTTACCCGTGGAAGTCTGGTCAATGGGTTCCTGGCAGGAATAACACTGGCAATGGCAATTTTACCTGAAGAATTTCCGGTAATTCTTACTGTTTTTATGGCCCTTGGGGCATGGCGAATGTCAAAAACTAAAGTTTTAACACGAAAACCATCAGCAATAGAAACACTTGGATCAGCAACCGTGCTATGTACCGACAAAACAGGCACGATTACCCGGAATAAAATGACTGTTTCAAGCCTCTATAATGGAAAAGATTTTCTGTCTGTTGCACAAACTTATGAACTTAATTCAGAATTTCATGAAATAATTGAGTATGGAATTCTTTCCAGTCAAACCAATCCTTTTGATCCCATGGAAAAGGCAATAACCAGCATGGGCGATTTATATCTGAAAGGGACCGAACATATCCATGATAACTGGGAAATGATCAAAGAATATCCTCTTTCCAGAGAACTCCTGGCCATGTCACGGGTTTTTTCGTTTAAAGAAACACAGGAAAAAATTATTGCAGCAAAAGGAGCCCCTGAGGCCATTTTTGACCTGTGTCATCTGGATGAAAAAAACAAAAAACGTCTGTCATTAGCTATTGAAGAATTAGCCGCAGGCGGATTAAGAGTGTTAGGTGTGGCTAAAGCAAAAATTAATTCAAAAGGTTTACCTGAAATTCAGCATGATTTTACTTTTGATTTTATTGGTTTAATAGGACTGTCAGATCCGATTCGCAAAAATGTTGAACAAGCTGTAAGCGAATGCTATAAAGCAGGCATAAGGATAATTATGATAACTGG
>JBGOZX010000227.1:0-5823 GCA_041480425.1 Bacteroidia bacterium | reverse complement strand
CCACCGCGACAGCGTACGCTGCTGCCAAACACATGCTCCTTTGCCTGCCCGGACTTTGCTGGATAGACAATAAGTTGGAGGACAAAAGCAGCAAGATCACTGAGATCTAAACCCTACATAAACAACAGAGGTTTCGATCAGATAAAAAGTCCGCTTGACACATTAGACCTTTGACTATAACATTTAAGTATTGGAATTTTTCTATATTTACTACATGAACAAAAACAACGAAAATGACGCCACACACAAGTCAGAAATAAACGCCACTATGGCGTTTACACAATCGTTGGCAGTAATGCTAGATTAAGAAACCTAAACCTAATATTGCAATGAAACGAATAATTATAACCATTGTGATCGGACTAATAATAGTTCTGGTCTATAGCTGTAGGACAAAAGATACCATAAAAGCTGGAGAAGGCTTTATTAATGTTAAAGGTGGAAAGATTTGGTATAAAGTTGGTGGAGAAGGAAATAAGACTCCAATTGTTTTGTTACATGGAGGTCCGGGTTACCCAAGCTATTATCTTAATCCTTTAATGGAACTGAGTGAAGAAAGGCCTGTAATAATATTTGATCAGTTAGGATGTGGGCGTTCCGATAGAATAACAGATACAACGTTGATGACAATTGATAATTATATCGAACAGCTAAAGCAATTGTTATTTACATTAAAAATAAAAAAAATTTATCTCTATGGACATTCCTGGGGTACTATGCTTGGGATGGATTACTATTTTAAATATCCAAAGGGTGTCAAAGCTTTAATCTTGGCCAGTCCTTGCACAAATACCAGATTATGGATGAATGATGCAGACACACTTATTTCAACGTTACCAGATTCAATTCAGTTTTATATAAAACAAAGCATAAAAAATATAAAACTGGATTCTGTCAAAATGAAAGAAGCTATAGATTATTATTACAATAGCTTTTCTACAAGGAAACAGCCAACAACAGCAGATGTGGATAGTTCTCGTTCACAATTTGGAGTTAATGTATATGAATATATGTGGGGTAAAGAGGATTTTTTTGCAACGGGGACATTGAGAGATTATGACAAAACAGGCAATCTGGATAAGATTAATATACCAACTTTATACATTACAGGTGAGTTTGACGAAGCCCGACCAAATACTGTTAAATATTATCATAGTCTAACGCCAAATTCCAGATTCGTTATTATTAAAAATGCTGGACATATGACAATGCATGACAATCCAAAAGAAAATATTGAAGCAATACGAACTTTTATTCATGACTTAGAATTAAATGATTAAGTCGAGTAGGTAAGGGGGAGTTTCACCCCCAAACCTCTCTCAGAACCGTACGTGAACCTCTCGATTCATACGGCTCTTCGAACTCATACAACCAGTAAAGGTTGCAGGCAGAAGAAAACAAGCTCATCCTCCATATGGAGTTGGCCAAATTAAAAATAGCCTTGAGTCCGCTGACCCCTTCGCTGTCAGGCACATTACGCAAACAAAAAATCACTAATTAAAAGGTAATCTCAGGTTTGCGTAAAGCCTTCCAGCCCGTCCCTGCCACCCGAAGAGACAGGCGGCTAAAGTAGAAAATGTCATTATACAAAGACAATAATAAAATTTGCCCTACAGCTAACTCGTTGGTACTTGCAATAAGCGTTTTACAACTATTGCATAACGCTAAGCCACTGGCAATAACGCTCATTGCATGTACCAACCAAAGAAGATAGAAAACTCAATTATTAACAAAGCTTATCATTATCTTGCCAATTCATTATCAGAGACAAAATTCAAAGCATGATTAAAAAAATTCAATTAAACTCAACAATAACATGTCCTGATTGCGGATTTAAAAAAGAGGAGACAATGCCGACTGATTCGTGTCAGTTTTTCTATGAATGTACAAATTGCGGAAAGATTCTTAAACCTAAAGCCGGAGACTGTTGCGTTTATTGTTCATACGGTAGTGTAAAATGCCCTCCGATTCAGGAGACAGGTAAATGCAACTGTTGACAAGGACTTGACGATAAAATTCTCGTACATCTGAGCAGTTTTAAATTGGCCCAACAGCTAACAGGCGGTTATAGGCAATAAACTTGTCACAATTTTTGCATCACACCTTGACAGTTTTATCTTGACAAACCACTTCTCAGTTACTTATATAAATTGTGATTCTGTCTCTTGACAAATCCTGCAACCTAGACAGTTTTATCTTTCGCCGGGATTTGCAAAAATTGCGCCATACCGGCTTGCCCACCGTGACAACTTCGCGGCTAAAGAACCGGGACTCGTTAACGGATGGGCTAAAGCCGATAACGCTTACCTGCCCATACCCGCCGGCCGTTGGCGGTCATGCGTTCAGGTCTCGTGGACTGTGGAACTTTGATGACAAAGATTTTCCCTGTTTATTACAACGAATTTTGTAATTTCAGTGTCTAAATAATATAAAATCAAAATATGAAGCAGCTGGTAATAATTGTTGTAATTGGATTTTGCATTTTCTCTTGCAATCAGGAAGAATTTAATATCAATACATTTGGAAAATGTAATGGAGGAATAATTACTGATTCTCTGTCGCTTAGTTCAAAACTTACCGGGACTTGGAAGCGGACAGAACAACTTTGTATGTGCTGCGGAAAACCAACCAAAGCAAATAAAGCAGTAATTACAACTTTCATGTCTGACACAACATTTTCAGTTTCGGAAAACCAAAAAATTATCACAACAGGAATTTGGAGAATTCGAAAAGATATAGATGGTTTTGTTATTTCAATTTATTATAGCCAGGGAGCAAGTGATGGGCACTATTTAGATGGTTATATTACTATCTGTGACAATCAATTACTCGCTGACGCATCTCCAAATGATGGCTGCAAACATTTATTTATTAAAACCAATTAAAAATATCCATCAATACACAGGGACTATTAATTTAAAACCGATATTTAACAAAAATTATCCAAGACGACAGTTTTTCGACCCGCAAGACATGTTATAAAAAAGAATCTATGGAATATTTTGTAACGGTAAAGAAAGCTTTCTTTTGTCGACACTGACAGAAAAAAATGAAACATCGGAGTGAGTTTCCATATGTCCTTAAAGAGAACAATGGTTTACAAATCGACAATTGACCAGGCGACTTTGATAAAATAAAACTAAAAAGATTGAAGCGATCGGACGAAGCGCACTGTTGCCAACACGCTGGTAAAAACAATGCCTTGCTTGGTTTGCAGTTTGAAGCTTAATTTTTTTTTACTAACTTTCTTGCAGGTTCTGGCAGACATTGCCATTTATCCGGCACTGTTCTTACCAGCCAACCGTTATAAGCAAGCCAGGTTGCTAACCAAAAGTAGAAAAAACAGAATCAAAACTTCAAAATTGACTAATCATTCAGAATTGATTAATTTTGACAACGTAATCTATATTTAAACAAATTGGTAATTCATAACCAATGGCAAGTATAATTGAAGGCTATAATTATGATATTTTCATAAGCTACCGCCAGAAAGACAACAAATACGATGGATGGGTAACAGAATTTGTTGATAATCTTAAGAGGGAACTTGAGTCCGCATTTAAAGAAGAGATCAGTGTTTATTTTGACCTAAATCCTCATGATGGACTGTTGGAAACTTATGATGTAGCTGCCTCACTTGAGGAAAAATTGAAATGTCTGGTTTTCATTCCGATCCTCTCACGTACCTATTGTGATCCCAAATCATATGCTTGGGATCATGAGTTTAAAGCATTTGTAGAAGAAGCCTCTCAAGATCACTTTGGATTGAAGGTTAATCTACCCAACGGTAATGTAGCAACTAGGGTACTTCCGATTCGTATTAATGATCTGAGTACTACAGATATTAAGCTATGTGAATCAATCTTTGGAGGAGTCCTTCGCGGAGTTGATTTTATATATAAATCTGCTGGAGTAAACAGGCCTCTGCGATCAAAAGAAGAGAACCCGCATGACAATTTGAACCATACTATTTATCGCGATCAGATTAATAAAGTGTCTCTAGCAGTTATGGATATCATAGAAAGCATGAAGGTATTTGAAGATTATAGACAGGAAAAGGACAAAGAAATTCAGGTTAATGATAGCGCTAGTAAGAAGGAGCCATTTCTCCATGAGCCATTAAGGAAAGAAATATTTAAATCAGAACAGGAATTACCGGGAGGCAAAATTAACCCTGAAAAAGAGATAAA
This sequence comes from Bacteroidia bacterium, assembly GCA_041480425.1. Classification (GTDB taxonomy): domain Bacteria; phylum Bacteroidota; class Bacteroidia; order Bacteroidales; family VadinHA17; genus LD21. The sequence continues at coordinate 1,633 of JBGOZX010000227.1, read as the reverse complement.
ACTTCCATATTTAAGAAAACCCAGAATAATAGTCCCAAGTGTTTTAATTATTTCAGCGATTTTCACTACAGCAATTCTTATTTTTAATCATCACTCTAAAGTCAAATGGGCAAAAGAAGTGGACTTACCTCAAATTCAACAATTTGTGAATGAATTTAATATGGGGTCAGCTTTTAATTTAGTTCAAAAAACAGAGAAATATATTTCAGAAGAACCAAAATTCAAAGAACTGGCATCAGTGGCTACGTCTAAATTCACTATTCTTACTGATCCTCCGGGCGCAGATGTCTATATCAGAGAGTATTCTGATGTCAAAGGAGAATGGAAGAAAATAGGCAGTACACCTATCGATAGTATGAAGATGCCTAGTTTCACTTTCTATTTGACCAGAATAGAAAAACCAGGATATGAAGATATATTGGCAATAACAACATCTGATCTAGGTAGATTAAATAGAAAAGATACATTATATAGAAAATTATTCAGGAAAGGATCAATTCCTCCGGGTATGGTTTATGTGGAAGGATATAAGGAAGAAGTGGCGGGTGACTTTTTAAAAGCTAAGAATGGGTTTTTCATGGATAGATATGAAGTTACCAACAAACAGTATAAAGAATTTGTTGATAATGGGGGGTACAGGAACCCACAATACTGGAAAAATAAATTCATTAAGAATGGAAAGATACTTGCTTGGGAGGAAGCCATGCCTGAATTTACTGACAAAAGTGGCAGACAAGGACCGGCTACGTGGGAAGCAGGTGACTATCCTGATGGACAGGAAGATTATCCTGTAAACGGGATTAGTTGGTATGAAGCAGCAGCTTACGCCGAATATGCAGGGAAAAGCCTTCCTACTGCATACCATTGGTATAGTGGAAGTGGAGCTTACATGATTAGTTTTATATTTTATTTTAATTCTAAAATACTGCCAATCAGCAACTTTTTTGGAAAAGGTCCTGAACCGGTTGGAAAATGCCATGGTATAAGTTGTTTTGGTACTTATGATATGGCAGGCAATGTAAGGGAGTGGTGCTGGAATGAAACGCCGGTTGGTCATATTATATGTGGTGGTGGTTGGGATGATGCATCTTATATGTATTTTCAAGGGAGTCAGCTCCCCCCATTCGATCGGTCCTATAAAAACGGATTTCGCTGTGTTAAGTATATAGATAAAGAAAAAATTCCTGAAAGTGCCTTCAATCAGACAGAATTTAGCGAATTTAGGGATTTCTCCAAAGTAGAACCAGTACCGGAAAATGTATTCAGAATTTATAAAAACCAGTTTCTTTATGATAAAAAGGAACTAAATGCGACTGTTGAAAAAAGAGATGAAAGTCCTAAGGATTGGATCTTAGAGAAAGTTTCTTTTAATGCTGCCTATGGAGATGAAAGAGTGATAGCATATCTTTATTTGCCCAAAAGTTCTTCTCCTCCTTTTCAGACAATTATATTTTTCCCAGGGATATATGCGCATTGGGATAAAGATCTTGTAAATAGTTATGTATCGAATTGGTATATTGATTTTATTATTAAAAACGGCCGTGCAGTAATGTATCCGGTTTATAAAGGAACTTATGAGAGGAAAGATGGTATGACACCAGATATGCTTGATCCTAATCAAAGTCATCAATAT
>JBGOZX010000226.1:0-5952 GCA_041480425.1 Bacteroidia bacterium | reverse complement strand
TTATGGCTGTAAGGAAATGGAGAACTCATTGCATTTGCAATTAGGTGCACTTAAGGCAAGTATAAAATACAAAGCTGATGTACCTAATTTCCTGGAACCATGGTATGGAATTGGGACTATTTCAAGTGCTTTTGGTGGTGAGTACATCTGGGCTCCACGCAATGCCCCGGCTTTAAAAACCAGATTTTCATCATTTCAGGAGGTTCTTGATTATGAGCCAACACCTGTTGTAAAAACTGCAATTGGAAAGCACACCCTTGAAATGATTGAGTTTTTTATGGATAAAACAAAAGGCTTGCTTCAAATCCTTAACCGATACCCAGTCGCCTCTCAATATGGTCAGTCATCTGTGTCCGATAGAAAATTTTTTTATGGATATGATCATGACTCCTGAAAAAGTTCAACAATTCTTTGAAATCATGGCGGATTTGTCAATTGAATTTAATTGGGAGCAACTTAAACTTATTGGGAATGCTTTAGCCAGCCCCGGACATGGTTTTGCTTCTTCCAGAGCCTGGAAAGGGTTGGGTATGAGTGCTGATAATGCAATAATGATTTCTCCGGAACAATTCACAGAAATGGTTGTACCGTCAATAAAAAAAATATGCGATAAACTTGGTGGCCCGGCTTTCCATTCATGTGGAAATTGGGATAAATGGATTGATGCAGTATTACATATCGACAATTTAATTATGGCAGATGGTGCATTCTCCCGGGAAACCGATCCTAATGCCATTACAGCTCCAGAAAGTTTTCATAAGTTCAGAAATACAGGAGTTATTCTAAATGCACGAATCGTTGGCAATTTAGATATAATAGAAGAACGTGTGAAAAGGATTTGGACACCCGGGATGAAACTGATTGTTGTTACCTATTGCAAAACTTCTGAAGAACAAGAAGAAGCATATAATCGTATTCATGAAATTTGCAAGGGAGAAATGTAATGGATAAACATACAGGTAATTACAGTTGGCGAATTTTGGGATTAACTATTACCCTGACGTCTCTGATAATAAATCCGCCGTAGCCGTCAATCGTTTTATATGAATATAAAGTATCGCCGACGTTTGCCCGGGATGGCTTTCCTGCTAAAACTCCGGAAAGGCTGTCAACCGACAACCATGTCGGCCTGATAATCAGGCTATAGATCAGATTTCTAACAGGTTTGCAGGCTTTCGTACTTTTAATCTCCGGTTTGAAATAATATTCTTCCCCGGCAATTGCTATAACAGGTGGTTCGTTTATCAACTCAAGCTTGCAATCTTTGATAGAAGACAAAATGACATCCATGGCAATTTTTGATACTTTATGTGTTTTTGTATCCTGCTCAAGATAAAAGTCATATTCCCCTTTGCCTAATCTCTTCACAACTGTTTTCACATCATCTATCCAGTAAGGATGACGTTTGCCAGCGAAACAGCAATCGTCAAATTCATTCAGTATCTGAATTTGTCGCCGGTTTTCACCATAAGAACCAAGTACATATAATTCTTCAAAATTCGCAATACTGTATAATCCCTCAGGGTCATACTCTTCGTAGTAGCCTTGTTCTGCATCACCGATGTCGGTATCATGTCTCAGGTAGACAGGAATTGAACCTGCAACCGGAAAGCTGAATTTAATACGTGGGTCAAGTGCAGCATATAAAGTGGTTGCCCATCCCCCACCTGACAGCCCCATTAAATAAATGTCATTAAATTTATAATTCTTTTCTAAATAATTCACTGTTGCCAGCATGTCATCGATAAAGTATGTATAAGGGTGTTCTAAGTAATCGAACATCAGGTTATGACCTTTTGTACCGAATGGAAAACTTATTTTTCCAACATTATTGTCTATTTCAACGGTTGGAAGATCATTACCAGAAAGAGGCATTGTAAAAGCGATTACATCATAACCTTTTTTTAATAACCCGGGGATCACAAGCCCTGGCTCAATGCCGGCGTTATTGGTTTTATAGTCTTCAGCCTGAAATCCGCCCGGTGTATGACCTGCATGATAAAAAAATACTTTGTTGATGCTTTTAATCGGATGGAAATGATAAACCTTTGAAACAAACGAATGCGACAAAAGAATTTTATAACAGTCGATTTGCTTTAGATTTCCGGAGGCATTATAGAGGGTCAGATAAGGTGTTTTCCCGTCTTCAGTAGTAAAAACTATATTAGTTTCAACGCTGTCAACAAGTCTGTCAGTGGGCAAACCTTTCTCCCCCCATATATGTTTTATAAGTCTTTCTCTTTTAGTTATAACATCCTGCTCAGAGCTGATATATATTTTACCATTTTCTTTTTGATCGTCCAAGGTGTAATATTTTTCAAAAACCTTATTTCCCTTATAATCCCATTTGATAAAGTTGCCTTCTACCTTCCCTGCTTTATAGGTAAGCTCTATTTTCTTCTGTCCGTTGAGGTACCATGATGAACAGCCGCCATTAAGGATCCCCCGCTTATAGTTCGCTTCATAAGATTTTTGTCCGTTCTCATAAAAGCTGATAGTTAATCCATTGTATTTGCCGTCTCTGATTGACAGTTCCTTACTTTTATTCCCGTTTTGATAAAATAGTTCACACTTACCAGTATAAGGAGTTTTCTCATTCTCATAATAAAACAAGTTGTTGTGAATTTTAACTTTATTAAAATCGACAATGCGTTCCGGATTTTTTTGAGTGCATGAAATAATACACCATAATATTGGAATCAGGAATAATATTTTTTTCATATGAACTTTCAGTATTAACTCTTCATCTTATTTCAGACGATTAGAATCTAAATATACTTCTATATTGCTATCATTCTTAATTGCATTTTTTGCACCACTTAAATCGTTCCCCATTAAGGTAATATGTTCACTCTTCGTTCCGCTTATATGCAAAAAAGTTTCAATACCCTGGGGCGCAATACAGGATTGAACGAACATATTTTTCACATCCTTGCATTGTATAAGCGGTTCATTGCCAATCAACCTGGCTTTTATTTTATATAATTCCAAACTGATGATGTCATCACAAACAATAGCAGGTCTTACATCCGGTTCAATGAAGTCCAGTTCGACATCATTAAAAGTCAAATTTTCAGCATGACGGCAGTAAAATCCATATGCTGGCAGCTTACCGAACATCCCATATTCGGGATACTCCTCCGGAACTTCTGGTATTTCACGTTTCACAAGTTCCTGTGTACCACCACCATGAAATGTAAGACGAATGTTCTCCAGGGTAATATTCCTAACAGGATAACCCGGTAATCCGGTAATGGAGCAGCCGGTATTACCCACATTTGTTGCCTGTACGTTGCTAATGATGACATCTGATAACTTACCTATGCCCGGTTTAGCCATCTTTTCATTGAAGGGACGTGCGCGATTGCCTAAACGGATAAAAATTGCAGCTCCGATATTATTCATTGTGACATTTGATATTGAAACCCGGTTTAAAGTTCCACCATCCACCAATTCCAAAGCAATACCAGCTAAGGGAGTATCATAAATGGTACAGTTGCTTAAACTAATATTCTGAAAACCGCCATTCGTTTCTGTTCCCAGTTTGAATGCGTTACAAATGGAACTTAATATACAATTTGTTATTGTGACATTATTGCATGGTCGATCGAGTGTGCTTTTCAGGACAATGGCATCGTCACCACTTCTTATCTCACAATTTGAAATTCGTACATTATTACAGCCATCGATGTCAATTCCGTCATTATTATCATTTACACGACTATTCACAGTAATGCCATCAATATTGACATCTTCGCAAGCTAAATAGTGTTGTACCCACATGGGAGAGTTTATCATAGTTACATCTCTAACCAGTATGTTTTTACAATTAATAAAACGAATAATGAAAGGCCTGACTTTATAGGGACCTTTAAAAGATGCACCGTTGCCATCCATAATACCCTGGCCAATAATGGCTATATGTTCCAATCCTTCGCCGAAAAGAAGGCTTTTATCTGTGTAATAATCGGTATAGGAACGAACATTTGACACCATAACCGGATAATCATCTAAATTTTTACTCCCGACTAAAACAGCACCCGCATCCAGATACAATGTGATATAACTTTTAAGAAAAAGCGTTCCTGAAAGGTATTTACCAGCCGGAATATAGACGATTCCCCCGCCTCCTTTGGCGCAGGCATCGATTGCCGATTGAATGGATTTTGTGTTTAGGGTAGTGCCGTCTCCTTTTGCACCGTAATCTAAGATATTAAAAGACACCGGTATGGCAAAAGAATGAAAAGGAAGTGCAAAAAGAATGCAGAGTAAAAATATATACCTGGTTATTGAAGTGTTTTTAAACATAGTATTTCCTCATATTGTAGTTTAGGGGCACCTTTAATAACTAATTTTTTCGATGCCGTTGTTTAATCCAAATATATAAATTATTTTGCCAAAACCCGGCCTTTTGGTTTAGCTGGCATGGGTGATGGTTAGGTTGACTACCCAACCAAAAATTACTTCATTCAAAAGCAGATGTCAAAAAAATGGTGGCAACCTGCAGGAAAAATAACATTAAGATTATCCCGCAGATTAGAGCATTTTTTCCTATTCTTCCAGTGATTTCCTTTTTACCTCCTTTCCTGTCCCGCCATGGCGGGATGATTCAGGCCAACACGTTCCCCTGTGGGGGAAGGCCGGGATGGGGGTCATTAAGATTATTTTATAAGCATAATCTTGAATTATTTAAGAAAGCCGATAGTCATAATTTATTATTAGGTATATAAAAAAGGATGGAAGTGAAAATTCGATTTTTATAAAACTATTAAATATATTTGCTTCAAATAACGGACTCTAAAAAAGTAGTTTTTAGAGTCCCCTTAATTTTAATACAGGCCAATGAAGCATACTTTCCATAATTTTATCATTCTATTGATCTTAATTAGTTTTGTTTCCTGCAACCGGGATAAAGACAAACTCTTCACTTCGCTCTCGCACAAGAGAACCGGAATCGATTTCAGAAACTTCATTAAGGATAGTGAAACATTCAATGTGCTGGATTACGGTTATTTCTATAACGGAGGAGGAGTAGCAGTGGGCGATATTAACAATGACGGGTTACCGGATATCTTTTTTAGTGGCAATCTCACCCCAAGTAAGCTGTATCTCAACAAGGGTAATTTTAAATTTGAAGATATAACTGATAAAGCTGGTACCGCAGGTGGAGGTACCTGGAATACCGGGGTTACCATGGCTGATATCAACGGAGACGGATTTCTCGACATCTATGTCTGCTGTTCAACCGATGGCAGGCCGGAACACAGGAAAAACTTACTCTTTATCAACAACGGGGACCTTACTTTTACAGAAAGTGCTGCGAAATACGGTATTGACGATTCCTCCTATTCCACACACAGTGCTTTTTTCGATTATGATAAAGACGGAGACCTTGACCTATTCGTGCTGAATCATTCTCTTGACAAATTCGCCAGACCGAAGGCAGAACAAAAAAACGAGCATGATCCAAGATATGAACACAGACTATATAAGAATAACGGGGGGAAATTTGTTGATGTATCAAGAGAAACAGGAATGATCCAGAATATAATGAATTTTGGTCTGGGCGTTGCTGTAGCCGATTTTAATAACGACAACTGGCCGGATATTTATGTATGCAATGATTATTCCGAACAGGATTATTTGTACATCAACCAGCAGAACGGCACCTTTACTGAACAGCTTGATAAGTATTTCGATCACATTTCCCTCTCCTCCATGGGCAATGATGCCGCAGATTTTAACAACGACGGATATATTGATCTGATTACATTGGATATGGACCCGGAAGATAACTATGAGAATAAGCTCGTGGCCGGACCAGATAATTATGATAAATTCAGCATTCTCAAAAATACGGGATTTTATCATCAGTCGACCCGTAACATGTTGCAGATGAACAATCACGGAAGTTATTTTACCGAGATCGGGCAATACGCAGGAGTATTCAGT
>JBGOZX010000225.1:0-5969 GCA_041480425.1 Bacteroidia bacterium | reverse complement strand
CGATATGATTGTACTCCTTTTTAAACACATACCATTTACACTCGAAACTGTAAAAACCATATGCGCAATGACATCCAGCACAAATCCTTCACAATGGTTAGTTAAAGAGTTGAAAAATTTGTTTCTAAGTCTACCTGACCTTAAAAGTAGTTTCACTGAAATTGTTAACACAAACTCGATCACAATCCCAAAAGAATATAAATAAAGTCTGCAGGTAGCACGGACAATTAAATAAATATGTTCCCCTCTGTACGGGGGCAGGCTGTCACACTTTTTTGTGACTCTGAGCTATCTGTCGGGACACGTAACCGGGACAAACCCGGACCACACCCCTGCTGTTAATAGATTAACTCTATCGAGACAATTAGTCTACATTAGATAACTTTAAACCTGGCCTAAATATAACACGGATGATATGGGTAATTGCCTTCAGCAGCCCGGACAGCTTAGTAATCAGCTCCATAAGTCTATGCGAGTAAATTTAAACCAACTTATTAAACTTTCTGTACCGTGACTAATCCTGCTGCCATGACAAAGTCAATAGGGCTGCGGGCCGACGCGCAGGTGCCTTGTTTTTTGCTCGTCATCTAGACTATTTCATCGTGACACGAAATTTCTCGTCCATCTATCGGGACTTGGTACCGTTAAGACAACTTCATCGTGACACGTGGCTGCTCGTCCATCTACCAGGACTGGCAAAAAACGCGGCACTGCGACGCTGACGGCAACTAATTAAACCGCCGGGCCGATATAGCGAATTCCACACAAATAAAAACATTCTATGACTAGTAAAGCAAAGACAATATTAATCTTCTCTATACTAAACTAATTGTGTTAAGTCTGATTTGGATTTCATAGACAAACAGATTCATTTTAATTCCAATATTAATAGTTGGATTTTCTTTAGTAAATATTAATAAAGTCAAGATATAACAATTCAAAGAACTTTCTTTCACGCCTCGGGTTACCATCCGTAATAGTACTCTTGGGTGGTATTTCCAACAGTCCAAAATGATCCAATTTACCTACACAACCAATCATGCTTTCTACTATTTCGATAACTGAGTCGTGACGACAGTATATGCCAAACATCATGATTACAAAATGGGGCCATGTGGTAAACTTTTTGTAGTATCTGTCTGCTTCATATTTCTTTACTAATCCATTGAAATCATTTTTGTTGACTAATGATATAAATTGTTTAAAGATCGGCTGGCCGACTAAATTTTTATTTTTACTTTCGCTCATGCTGTATAGATTGGTAGTTTACACAGCAAAGATACAGGTATGTCAGCTTCGGTTGGCCGATCTGTTGATTAAATTGTTTTGTCGGTTACTAATGATATAAATATTAATTTAAACCAATTAATGATGAAGAGGAAATTTTTTTTGTTTGTGATGTTGTTTTCAGGTATAACAGCATTTTATAGTCAGAATAAAGAAAATAAAGAATGCTCAGGAGGCTGGGTAAAATATGAAAATAATCCTGTGCTGGGAGGAAATCTCGGAACAATTTTCGATATCAGTGTATTAAAAAACGATGAAGGTGTCTATCAAATGTATTGTTCCTGGCGGCCAAAACGAAGCATTGCAATATCAGAAAGTAAAGATGGATTAAAATGGACTTTACCGGTTATTTGTCTTAGCTTCAACGATAGCAGCAGTTGGGAAAAGGATTTAAATAGACCAGTTGTAATCCAAAAAGATGGAATTTATCACATGTGGTATACTGGTCAGGCTGAGGGTCATTCATGGATAGGATATGCCGTAAGTAAAGATGGAAAAAATTGGATAAGGGAAAGTGCTAAACCTGTACTTTCACCAGATGTTCCATGGGAAAAAGTTGCGGTTATGTGTCCGCATGTTATTTGGGACGACCAGAAAAATCTATTTAAAATGTGGTATTCTGGCGGGGAACAATATGAACCGGACGCCATCGGTTATGCAACCAGTAAAAATGGACTTAATTGGGAAAAATATAGTGGTAATCCGATCTTTAGAAATAATAAAGCAAATGAATGGGAACAAGCTAAGGTTACTGGCTGCCAGGTAATAAAGCGTTCAAATGACTATTTAATGTTATATATAGGGTTTAAGAATATCGATTATGCCCAAATTGGGATGGCTCGGTCTAAGGATGGAATTTCTAACTGGGAAAGATTTAAAGAAAATCCTATTATTAAACCTGGTAAAGGTTGGGATTCTTCTGCCGTGTACAAACCATATGCAATACCTGATAATAACCGTTGGTTACTTTATTACAATGGACGTCGAGAAAGTCACGAACAAATCGGAATCGCTATACATGAAGGTTTAGATTTGGGATTCTAAAAACTTATTTGTACTCAAAATGAATAAAGCAATTGTAATATTAATCTGGTTATGGATTTCTGTATTCAGTTCGCATCATTCTATCGCTCAAGGCATTGTCCTGATTCCCATGAATTATAAGCACTATATTGATTCATTCAATCTGCACGATAATGAACTTTATAAAGAATACATTTCGAATGAAAAGTGTTGGGAATTTTTATCAAAAAATATACCATTGCTGGATTGTCCCGATAAAACTATTGAGCAGACTTATTATTTCAGATGGTGGACTTACAGAAAACACATCAAAAAAACGCCTGATGGATTTGTGATTACGGAGTTTCTTCCAGATGTTCCATGGGCAGGCAGATATAATACAATAAGTTGCCCCGGTGCCTTTCATTTTTATGAAGGACGATGGCTGCATGACCCGGAATATTTAAATGATTATGCTAAGTTTTGGTTTCGAGGGGGCGGAAGTGTCCGATCCTATAGCTTTTGGGTTGCAGATGCCCTATATAACCAATTTCTTGTAACAAACGATACTACTCTTATTAAAGACTTGTTCCCTGATATTATCAGCAATTACGAAAACTGGGAAAAAGAAAAACTTGACTCAACTGGTTTGTTTTGGCAAATTGACGACAGGGACGGTATGGAGATGTCGGTATGCGGAAGCGGTTATAGGACAACCATAAATTCTTATATGTATGGAGATGCCAATGCTATCTCAAAGATGGCATCATATCTTGGGGAAAAAGAACTAGGCATAAAGTTTAATGAAAAGGCAAATACTATAAAACAAATGATGCAAAATAAACTATGGGATAGTAACGCCGCTTTCTTCAAGGTACTTCCACGCAAAGCTGGTACCCAATTATGCACTGCCCGCGAATTACACGGGTATACTCCCTGGTATTTCAACATTCCGGATAATGGATATTCGCGGGCGTGGAAATATATTATGGATCCTGAATATTTTTACGCGCCTTACGGACTTACTACGGTAGAACAATGTAATCCCGGGTTTAATATTTCATACGTGGGTCACGAATGTCAATGGAACGGTCCCAGTTGGCCCTATGCAACTTCAGTTACCTTAACAGCTTTGGCTAACCTGTTAAACAATTATTCCCAAAACTATGTTTCCCGTGCCGACTATTTTAAACTTTTGACTATTTATTCAAAGGTTCAACAGCTGAAACGGGAAGACGGGATCATTGTTCCATGGATAGATGAAAACCTGAACCCTTTTACTGGTGACTGGATTTCACGTACCCGTTTAAAAACCTGGGAAAATGGTACATGGTCACAGGAAAAAGGCGGTGTTGAACGAGGGAAGGACTACAATCACTCAACATTTTGTGACTTAATTATTTCAGGTTTAATTGGTTTAAGACCTCAACCAGATAATAGTCTGGTAATAAATCCTTTATTACCAGACATCACCTGGGAATATTTTTGCCTTGATAACATTTTATATCATGGGAAGATTGTAACTATTATGTATGATAAAACCGGTAAGAAATATAAAAAAGGGAAGGGCTTAAGAGTATGGGTAGATGGGAATGCGGCTGCAGCTTCTCCACGTCTTGGATTGTTGAAGATAAAAAAAATGTAAATAAATGACGCGCTATAACTCGGTCGGTGCTATAGTTAATTGGCTTCGCCGAGCTCATCCCGATAAATCGGGATTCGGTTGCCTTCGTCAGGCCAGACAGCTCCATAATCGACGAGAAACACTATGCGAGTGAATTTAACACCGCTTATCCAATTTTCTATACCGTGCAAATCCTGCTACAAAGACAGCTCCAATAGGTCTGCATCGCCTTCCATCGGCCGCCATGCGCCTACGCTGAAGCTTCAGCGCAAGCGTAAGGCTTGTCGCTTACGCTCCAAAGCTTCAGCAAAATAAAAAATAATGTTTATGTGGCAAAAGCATTCAGAATTTGATTTTATAATGGTAATTATCTCCCTGATATATATCATTATTTAATAATTATCCTTTTGTTTTGTTCTATTTTACACAAAATAGAATTCCCTGTTATCATAATGATATTACTATTATTCAACAAGAGGGGACTTTATTAAAGACTATTCACCGGACTGTACGGATCACAGGAACACTGGTCGTATTAATTTGTATCTGGATAATTATTGCTTTTATGATAGAGGGCTTCAATAATAATTCTAAATAGTATTACCATGAAATTCTTTCTGAAAATCACAGTCATTGTTTTTCTTTCTGCTGGTATTATACCAATCATGAATTCCTGCAAGAAAGAAAAAGAACCCACACTACCTGTTCTTACAACTGTAAATAGCTCAGAAATTACCCAGACAGGTGCAGTATCAGGTGGAAACATAACCACCGACGGCGGTGCTTCAGTAACAGCCAGGGGAGTATGCTGGGGTACTGCACAAAATCCCACAATAACCGGTTCACATACAACCGATGGTACGGGAATTGGAAGTTTTACAAGCAATCTGACAGGATTGACAGCTAATACCATTTATTATGTAAGGGCCTATGCTACCAACAGCATCGGTACTGGATATGGTAATGAGATTTCATTCACAACAAACCAGATATTAGTTGGCACACTTACAACGACTGCAGTTACATCGATAACTTCAACAACGGCAATATCAGGCGGGAATATTACAGCTGATGGTGGAGGAGCCATCACAGCAAGAGGTGTATGTTGGAATACAAGTGCGAACCCCACCACTTCGAATAGTAAAACAACCGATGGTACGGGTACAGGTAGCTTCGTAAGTAACCTTACAAACCTTCTTCCCGGGACAATTTATTATGTAAGAGCTTATGCCGTCAATGGTGCAGGAACCGCATATGGGAATGAAATAACATTAACAACAGCCGCAGTTATTCCAACTTTAACTACTACAGCAATTTCTGCAATAACAACAAATACTGCAACATCAGGTGGAAATATTACTGCTGATGGAGGTGCCGCAGTAACAGCCAGGGGAGTGTGCTGGGGTACTGCACAAAATCCCACTATAACAGGTTCACATACAACTGATGGTACGGGTACCGGTAGTTTTGCCAGTAATCTGACCGGATTATCACCAGGTACAACTTACTATGAGCGTGCTTATGCTACCAATAGTGCAGGTACGGCTTATGGAAATCAGGTTACTTTTAATACAATGATTGCTGATATAGAAGGCAACCTTTATAAAATTGTAACAATCGGAACTCAAGTATGGATGGCCGAAAACCTGAAAACCAACAAATACAATGACAATACTTCTATACCTCGTGTCATCGACAATACAGCCTGGGCCAACCTCACTACCCCGGGTTACTGTTGGTATAATAATGAGGATGTTACAAACAAAGCTTTATATGGAGCAATATATAATTGGTATACGGTAAATACAGGAAATTTGTGTCCTGCAGGCTGGCATGCGCCTACCGATGCAGAATGGCATCAGTTGATATTATTCCTGGATCCAGGTGCACCTCTGTCAAATCCGGAAAGTCTGATTGCAGGCGACAAGCTGAAAGAAAGCGGAACAACTCATTGGCAAAGTCCTAATTCAGGAGCGACGAATGAAAGCGGTTTTACAGCCCTTCCGGGTGGGAGCCGTGACATAAATGGTGCATTCAGCCGTATTGGCACAAGCGG
>JBGOZX010000224.1:0-6003 GCA_041480425.1 Bacteroidia bacterium | reverse complement strand
CTGGGACCGTCTTAAGAATTTTATAATTCTTCTGGACTTCAGGATCGGACTTGATTATGCTCTCAATTTCCTTTTCAATGCTTGCGATCTCTGAGATAAGCGATTTAAGGACCCGTTTATTCACATCTAAATAAAACTTTGAATCTCCTTCTTTAAAATAGTCATGGAAATCACACATCGCGGTTTGATATGCCTTTTTGTGTTTTACAAGTTTGTTTCTTAATGAGAGTAATTGCTTAATTCGTATAATTGATCCGGCAGGAAAAACGGTAGGTTTTATCTCATCTCTTTTCCGCCAGGCATATAGTGCAATAAAACTCGCATCTTTCTTATCATTTTTACCACGTACTAACCCTAATGATCTCTTTATGTCCAGTGCAGGAACCATTGCAAAACTAAGTCTCTCGCCATTTAAAAAGATACAAAGAGGTAATGAATATCTTCCTGTATCCTCAAAGCAAAAAAATAGGTTCCCTTTCTTATTAGGCAATTCCTTCCAAATTACTTGTAATAATTTTGAGAACCCTAATGGACTATTTGACACAACAAAATGATGTTTTATACTGTGAATGAACACATCCAGAGTAAGTTTAGACACATCAATACCGATAACTTCTTTTTTAATCTTCATTTTTGTAATTTTAAGTTGTTTAAACTAAAACCTTTAAAAGACCTGATAGTCTATAATTCTAATTGGTTCCTACAACCATATTTGAAAGAATGGGGACTAATACGAAGGTTAGGAATGTGAGCCTAGCTGCCAAAAAAGTTCACCCCATTCTTTCTTTATGAACATATTAACAACAATAAACAAAGAAAAGAAAAAGAAGCAAAAAGAAAAGAAAATCAACAACATACGATTTCCTTGTTAATAATAATTGTTAATAAGAGGAAGTAAATGTAAAGGCTGCAAAACACATGCTTTTTTGCCTACCCTGACTTCTCCGTTTAGACAACTTTATTATAACATGACAACTCCTACCCATCTACTGGGACAAACTAAATCTCATTATGACAGAGAAGGCTGCCAAACACATGTTTTCTTGCCTAACTGGCCAACATTGTTAAAATGATTCTAGAATTATTAAATTTTTTACATTTATGATTTATCCTAAAGGCCAGTTGGTTGCAAGCCAGATCACATACTAACCCTGCTCTAGCCAATACCATGGAACCAATAAATTCGATCCTCATATTTTCATTGGACTTTTTTCTTCTTGTCAATCTGCCAATGAACGTCTGTGGATAGTCATAATTGAAATTTTAAGGTAAACTTAGATCCCTTACCCGGAGCAGAGTTCACTGAAATTGTACCATCATGATTTTGCATAATTTGCTTTGACAAGCTTAATCCTATGCCTGAACCATTTTCTTTGGTTGTATAAAATGGTACAAAAATATCTTCAATAATATCACCGGATATTCCGATTCCATTATCTTCAACCTGAATTAATGTACCATCATCGGTAGAAAATGCTTTCAGATGAATTGTTCCGTTCTTTTTATTGGCTAAAGCTTCAATAGCGTTTTTAATTAAATTTATAAGAATCTGTTCAACCTGCGCATAGTCTGCTACTATTGAAATATCTTCATGATAAACACTTGCAGTGATTTTTATGTTATTGGAAATATTTGATTCCATGAGGATTTTGCATTTCCGGAACAGACTATCAATAGTGAATTTGCTTAAATTAGGTTTTGGTAATGATGTTAAGCTTCTGAATTTATCAACAAAATCTAATAATCCTTTTCCTGTTTCTTCAATGGTATTCAACCCGGAAAGTGTTTTAGAAACTATTTGACGATCAATTTTTTCCAATGGAACCGGGTTTTCATCGTCCTTCTTTTTAAAGTACCCTGAAATCACCGATGTAAGAGAGGTAATTGGACTTATGGAATTCATGATTTCATGGGTTAACACCCGAACCAATCTTTGCCAGGAATCCAATTCTTTTTTATCGAGTTCATTGGTAATGTCCTGAAAAGAAACCAGTTTTATTACATTGCTTTCATATTTCAGCTCAGTGGCTTTTATTAAAATACTTTGTAAAAGATTGTCTATGTTCATTTTATGCAATATCTCCTGCCCTGGTTTTATAGTATTAATAATTTTAAACATTTCATCATTTATAGTTTTAAAAGAGGATAGTTGCCAGGGTTGTTGAACGTTTAAATACCTTTTTGCAACCCTGTTATAAATTCCTATCGTGCCATTCATATCAAACGATAATAGACCAATATCAACATGGTCAACCACACTTTGTAAGAAATGGCTTGTTCTCTCATTTTCAATTTTAACATTCTGAATGATCGTATTTAAATTATTCATTCTATCATGTAATTTTTTGAATGAACTATTCATTGCATTTTCAGAAAACCGAACGGATGTGTCATGATCCTGAACCGATGAAAAGAACTTTTCCAGATCCGCATTTGTTTTATTGACTTGATTTACAATTAACCAAGTCTGTAATACTATCAGAAAAATAATACCTGCCAATGTAAAATAGTATCCCCGGTCAAGATGTTGTAATATTATTCCTAATGCAACACAGGTTAAGGCAATTAAAGTTATCCGGATGAGCACATTGATGAAGAATTTATTTAATACCATAGTTATCGTTTTCTAAAGGTTATACTTTTGCATCTTGTTGTACATGGTTTGTCGCGCTAATCCCAATTCTTTTGATGCTTTTAAAACACTCCCATTATTGTTGTTCAGAGCAATTAGCAAGGCCTGTTTTTCTATTTCGGCAAATGTCGGTGGTTTTTCCTGATGGTTTGTTTGTTGTGTCGTATGTGAGATGATAAAGTCATCGGGCGTTAATACATCAGAATCACATAATATGACTGCTTTTTCTACTGTATGCCGAAGTTCCCTCACATTTCCCGGCCAATTATATTTCATTAGCTTGTAGAGGGTTTTGCTGCTGAATTTCAAATAGAATTTCTCGTATTTATTTGCATACTCTTTTAGGAAATGTTCGGCCAGCAGGACAATGTCTTCTCCCCGATCCCGCAAAGGAGGAATTTCAATCACAATTGTGTTAATCCGGTAATATAGATCCTCACGAAAGAGATTCTTCGAAACCATTTCTTCGAGATTTTTATTGGTTGCACAGATAAGCCGGATATCAAAAGGGATTGGAGTTTTTGAGCCCACCTTATAAATAACACGATTTTGAATGGCTGTCAACAGTTTTGATTGCATAGAAAGAGAAAGGTTGCCTATTTCATCCAAAAACAGGGTACCACCTGAAGCCGTCTCAAACCACCCGGTTTTATCTTCTCTGGCATCGGTAAATGCCCCTTTAATATGCCCGAACATTTCACTCTCAAATAATGTTTCGGTAATTGTGCCCATATCAATGCTAATAAAAGCCTCATCAGCCCTGCGAGAATTGTTATGGATGTCCTTTACAATTAATTCTTTTCCGGTTCCATTTTCGCCAATAACTAAAACATCAGCATCTGTCCTGGCTACCTTTTTCATTACCTGCAATACATTTTCCATTGCTTGTGATTTCCCTATCAATGGGCCATATTGCTTAATGATCCCCTTGTTTAGCTGTTTTTGTCTGTCTCGTAGCTTTTTATTCTCAACCTTCGATTGCCTGAGTTTAAACGCAGCCTGCAGGGTAGTAATCAGTTTATTATTATCCCATGGCTTTACAACAAAATCAATGGCGCCTTCTTTTATAACCCTCACCGCCAAATTAACATCGGAATAAGCAGTTATCATCACCACAACTGCTGACGGATCTGATTTCAATATACGATTAAGCCAATATATACCTTCATTTCCTGTATTAACACCTGCTGAAAAGTTCATGTCCAATAAGATAACATCATACTCCTCCTTGTTTATATAACTGATGATTTGATTAGGATTTGATATACCTGTAACACTGTCAAATTCCGGTTCAAGCAATTGAATCAATGCTTTTAAAACTTGTTTATGATCGTCAACGATCAACAATTTGCCATTCATCTTATATATTTAAATTTCGTATCATGTCTATATTGTGGACATTTAATGTCCTTATATTAGACAAATATAGATAATATTATTTTGATTTTATTACTTAAATAATTAATTTCCAGAAAGTAATAAATACCGGTATGATAATTGAAAATTACAGTTGAAATTCTTAAAAGTGAAATTAATATGAGTTAAATATGATTAAGAACTACTTTAAAATAGCCCTCCGGAATATCAAAAGGAATTCCATATTCTCAATTCTGAATATAAGCGGGATGGCCATAGGCATGGCAGGTGCACTTTTGCTACTCTTATGGGTACAATATGAAATAAGTTGGGACAGATTCCATAAAAATGGTGATCGTTTATATCGTGTGCTAGTAAACCATACTTATAACGATGGACGATTGGTCCAGGAAGCTTTTACACCCGTTCCGCTGGCGGCTGCTTTGAAAGAAGAATATCCTGAAATCATAAGGTCTTCCAGATACATAAAAATTAAAATGGCATTACCAAAGGGAAATGAATTAATAAATGAAGAGATTTCCTTTGTTGATAAGGACTTTTTTGAAATGTTCAATATTGCATTTATCCGAGGAGATAGAAATAGCGCTACCGGACCTCACGATCTTATTATTACAGAAAAAATGGCACTCAAATACTTCGCTGACGAAGATCCGGTTGGTAAAACATTAAAATGTATGGGTACTGTATTAACAGTCACTGGTGTTGCAAAGAGTATGCTGCAAAATAGTCTCGTCCAATTTGGTTTTTTGCTTCCTTTTGAGTTTTTAATGAAACCGGAATCGCAAACAGGAATAAAAAATGATTGGATTTATGCTTTTGGTCCTTCCTTTATTGAACTTAATGAAGGAGCAGATAAT
This sequence comes from Bacteroidia bacterium, assembly GCA_041480425.1. Taxonomy (GTDB): domain Bacteria; phylum Bacteroidota; class Bacteroidia; order Bacteroidales; family VadinHA17; genus LD21. The sequence continues at coordinate 1,137 of JBGOZX010000224.1, read as the reverse complement.
AAATCAGTTGAAGATAAAATTAAAGGTATTATAAAAAGAAATAATAAAGATATAAATGCTGAGATTTTCCTTCAAAACATCAAAAAGATACATTTGTATTCTGCCAGAAAATATTCCGGTGAATCTTTCTACCTAGGCAGTATAACCTATATCAGACTTGCAAGCCTGGTTGCTGTATTAATTCTTACTATTGCCTGTATCAACTTTATGAACCTTTCCACCGCACAATCATCCAGGAGGGCAAAGGAAATCAGGGTTACGTAAAGTAGCAGGGGCAAACAAACAAAAAATAATTTTCCAGTTTTTAGGGGAATCTCTTTTGATCGTATTTGTAGCCCATGTAATTGCCATGATTCTTGTTGAATTGCTGCTGCCCGGCTTTAACAATATTATGTATCATGGAAATACGAAGGTGGAAGTCAACTACCAGAGTGCAGGTTTATATATTGGTTTAATCACCGTTGTATTGTTTTGCGGATTATTGGCCGGAAGTTACCCGGCATTCTATTTGTCTTCTTTAAAACCATTGGATACCATTAAGGGTGGTATCAATAAAATTCCCGGTAACGCTCGATTCAGAAGAATTCTGGTCATTTCCCAGTTCACACTCTCTTTCCTGTTTATCATATGCACTTTAATTGTCAGAAGCCAGATCAACTATATACAAAACAAAAACGTTGGCCTTAATATAGATAATATCGGTTATTTTGGATTCACTAATGGTGTACAACGGGAAACTTTAAAAAATGAACTCAGCAACAATCCTGATATAGAAAGTGTAACAATTACAGGCCAATATGTTCTCAATAATTGGTCAACTGCAAGCGGTGTAAATTGGAAAGGGAAGAAGGAAGGTGAAGACGTTTCGTTTAGTGTTCTGAATGCTGACAAGGATTATGCCAAAACCTTTCATCTTGAGCTCAAAGAGGGGAGTTTTTTATCTACTAATGAATTTTCAACTGATACTACAGTAATTGTGATCAATGAAAAAGCAGCAGAAATTATGGGTTTAAAGAATCCCATCGGGGAAGTGATATCAGATAGAAATGGATTGAAATTCAGCATTATTGGAGTAGTGAGAGATTTTCACTTTAAATCGTTACGCTCTGCAATTGAACCGCTTGTAATAACACCAAT
>JBGOZX010000223.1:0-6006 GCA_041480425.1 Bacteroidia bacterium | reverse complement strand
CGGTGCCAGATAAGATTGGCTTAATGAAATTAATTTACAGCCGATGTTTCGGGTATGAAATTCATGATAGTTTCATAAACCCTTTTCCGGGTCTCTTCCGGTGTCGGATTAAGTTCGAAGGAAGTAAATCTGCCTTTCTGTACATCAATTCTTTCGAACACCATAAGGTAAAGATCAAAAATAATTTCAAGACTAAGCTGATATTCTGGTTCCATCAACGGACGGATCTTCCGGATAACCTCACAGGTTTTTTGACGGTATTCGTCCGCGAGAATATAATATTCTTCTAACAGATCACGGAAGTTTCTGGTCACAGGACTCCCATATGCAATATCGCTTAATCTCTGCCTTGTAAGTCCGTGTTTTATTGTCAGATCATCAGCAAAATAGTTCAGATTATTGAAATGGTCCTTTTGAAAATCACGCATAATATGAACAAGGTAACTAAATACAGCACATGGCGTTGCAGCTTCTTTTATGTCGAAAGAAGGATTTTTATATAATCCGTTCTGCTTTGTTATACCACTCAGATGGACAAAAATGGAGGCAGGAGCAACAGATGCTCCCTGTGCATACTCAAGAAATGCTTCCAGTGTTGGAAATCCATCATTATTAATATCGTAGATCATTGAATTTGCAAATACTTCCAGAGGCCAGAGAGGGATTCTGAACCTTTCAATTGTTTTAATCAGCTCAACATGCTCAGGATTACAATCCTCAGAGATGATGATCATTTTAAGCCATTTATCTACATCAGCAACAAACTCTTTCCTTTCCTCAACCGCAATCATTCTGTTATTGGCCTTGTGATTATCAATCAGATCGTCGATCGCTCGCATGAATTTGTAACAGGTTTTGGCTGCGCAATATCTCTCCGCATCCCAGAAATTGGCAGCAATTAGGATGTTGGGATGATCTTTAATCTTATGGAAATCAATAGAATTGAATACTTCAATAAACTTGTCCCTGTATGAATTCATTAACACTTATCAGTTAATTAATAATTAGAATTCTGTTTTTCTTCTTTTAAAATGCGCTCCGAAGTAAGTTTTGCCGATAATAATACATTTGGAATTCCGTTTCCGGGATGGGTGCTGCTACCCACAAAGTAAAGGTTCCTGTATTTATCATGCCGGTTATGCGGGCGAAAATAACCCATCTGAAAAATACTATGACTCAGGCTTCCAAATACTGAACCTCTGGAAATATTACAAGCTCCTTCCCAGCTTTCCGGTGAATAACAGATTTCAAATTTTATATGGTTTTCAAGATCGTCAAGTCCGAGTTGTTTAAGCCGGTCAAATACAGCAGAACGAGTGATCTGTTTCAGCTTATTCCAATCCTGATCAACCGTTTTATCAACATGGCCAACACCGACTACGACAGAAAGTGTATCCTGGCCATGGGGAGCAGCTGCTATGTCAGTTCTTGCAGGAGCATGGACATAAAAGCTTGGTTTATCATCCACCAGTTTATCTTTAAAAATACGGTCCAGACTTATACGGTAACCATCTGACAAAAAAACATTATGATGACCCAGTTGAGGATAGGCCTTATCAACTCCCCAATGGAAACAGATTGCAGAACAGGAATATTTCAAACGATCGAACCTGGCTGAAATTCTCTTATCCGGTAATAATTCCCGATAAACGTATGGAAGATCGGCGTTTGCAACTATAATATCTGCCCTGATCTCATTTCCTCCATTTAACACTATGCCTTCAGCCCTCTTTCCGTTCAGGATAATCTTAGTTACAGACATATTATAGTGAAACTTAACACCAGATTCCTCTGCAGCAGAAAGTAGTTTTTCCACAACAGCAAACATTCCCCCGACAGGAAAATATGATCCATCTCTCAATTCGGCTGCCGGAACCATCGAAAATAATGCCGGTGAGTCAAACGGACTCTGGCCAACATAAATGTTTTGAAAAGTAAAAGCCATCCTGAGATGGGGATGTTTAAAGAACCTTCGGATATAGGTATTATGTGAGACATATGTTTTAAGCTTTACAAGAAGGCCGATATTTTTGAAGTTGGCAAATTCAAAAATGTTGTAGAAATTTCGTCCGATCAGTTTGTTAAGTGCAATCTGAAAGAACTCATACCCTTTTGAAATATATTTCTGTGATTTTCTGAAACTGCCCGGCTCAATTTTCTCGAGTTGCATTTCCATCTTCTTTGGATCAGATGAAAATGCAATTATCTCTCCATCGTCATAATAAATTCTGTAAAGTGTTTCAAGATGTGTGATATCACCGTTTTTCCCGAATTCAAGTCCTAACGATTTGAATACATCTTTGTAAATCCCCGGCATCAGAAGCATCGTTGCACCCAGGTCAAATCTGTGACCTTCGCGGATCAGCTGGCTGCAGCGTCCGCCGGGAGCAGAATTTTTTTCATAAACATCTACGGAATAACCGTTTTTCGCCAGATAAACAGCTGTGGTAATTCCCCCAATTCCCGCACCGATTATTACCGCCGTTTTGTTTTCGGTCATGTTGATTTAATCTCTGAAATAATGATCACTTTTCTTTAAAGACGAAATAAAAAATTATTCGTCTCATAATATTTGAACAGCAAAAATAATTTTTCTCTTAAAACTTACCACTTGTTTTCTGGTTTTAATATCGGTTAACAACTATTTGATGGCTTAAGCCTTTTAATCTGGACGGATATTTAATTAGTGCTATTTTCAATATTTGGTTTTGAGGAGTATCTTTTTATCCTCCTTGATTTCGAAAAGCCAGTTATCAAAAGGCTTAGGACCGAATGTTCCATAAGCATCATTTGAAAAACCGTACCCTTCAGTTGGTTTCCCGATATTGTTTGTCTCAAGACTTCCATTTAGATTTTCGTCGTGAAAGTACCGCACTGCATATTTTGCAGGTTTAAGATTTTTAATAATGATCAGACTTTTATTCTCTCCAATAATTCCCTTCTCCTGTGTTAAAAGAATGTGATTTTCATCGAAGAGTTGCAACATTATTAATCCTTTATCATTCCGAAGATTTGTAATTTCAATTTCCAGACTATATTGAGCAAAAACATATCCTGGAATCATTATCAATAGTATCAATAAATTAACAGATTTAAACATAATTTTTTATATCAGAGTACGTTGAAAAATACTTTGTGACCCTTCGAGAAATCCTTGGTGAGCCTTCGTGGTTAAATCCAAATCATAAAACCACAAAGTATCACAAAGGAAATTACTAAGTATCACAAAGTGAAAGAATATTATTATCAATCTTTTTTAAGACTTCCGGTTTTAAAAATATATTCTCCGGAAGAAACTTCACAAGTAGTTTTGCCATTAACCGCTTCAATCTTTTTCACACCTTCTGAAAGTTTTAAAGGAGTACCCCTTTCAGTAATCTTATCCGGGTCAGCCTGAGATAATTCTATCGTTGCCGTACAATTTACCGGGATCCTCACCTTTAAGGTAAAATTATTATCTGAGATTTTCCATGAGCTTAAAATTTCACCATAAACGGTCTGATATGACGTTTCTGCCCAGGTAATATCTCCGACAATTTCAGGTGAAATAAGAATATGTTTAAATGCCCTGGAATCTTTTGCCTGACGAATACCACCTATTCCGCTGTAGAACCATTCCATCAAATGGCCAAGCATCATGTGGTTGTTTGATACGTTCTTCAGAGCGGCCCACGATTCTGTAAGAGATGTGGCACCTTTCGACAACTGAAATCCATAACCGGGCACATTTGTATTTGAATTCATCTCATAAATTAATTGTGAGTATCCTTCCTGCTCCAGAACTTGCACCAGATACCTGTATCCGACATCTCCTGCAGTAAGGGCATTGTCATTTTCATTTATTGATTTAACCAGGTTTTTAACCACCTCTTTTTTATAAACATCATCAACCATCCCAAAAAACAGGGGCATTGCATAAGCCGTCTGGCTGCCGGTTGAGTATACTTTAGTTTCCGGGTTGAAGAATTCCCCGTTAAATGCCAATCGGATCTCTTCAGCCATATTGTTATAGAATTCAGCATCGGCATTTTCTCCGATCAATGCTGCCATTTCAGCCAATAGTTTGGCATCATAAAAGAAGATTGATGTAGCTGTCACGGCTTTAGGGGTCAGCTGAGCTTCGCCCGGAAATTTTGGTCCAAGGTCGTACCAGTCACCCAGACCATATGAAAGAATATTTCCTTCTGACTTTTCATGCAGATAATTTAAATATTTCTTCATCATTGGATATGCCCTTCTGACAGGTTCAATATTACCATACCATTCGTACATATCCCAGGGAAGAATTATGCAGGCGCTCCCCCATTCAGGAGAATCACGGAATCCTCCCAGGAACGGAACATATTCGGGAGCAATATCCGGAACAAGTCCATCATCAAGCTGGGCTTCCATCATATCATCAATAATCTTATCGTACAGATTATGAATATCATAGATGTACTTAATTGAATTACCCATCAGATGAGTCTGTTCCAGCCAGCCAAGTTTTTCCCTGTGGGGGCAATCAGTAGCGACACTTGCCAGATTACTTTTTATCGACCAGTTGATTAGCTCATATATTGAATTAAAGAGCTCATTAGAGCATTTGAAGCTACCAATAGTTGGTGATGAGTTCCTGGTATGAAGTAGTTGAAGTTCATAAATCACAGGTAAATCATCCGGATTAGGTTTCCCTGAAGGAACAGCCCCTTCTGCCTGAACATATCTGAACCCGTAATAGGTAAATCCGGGCATCCATACTTCTTCATTATCTCCTTTCAATATGTAAGTCCAGTAGTATGGAACACCGGTAGCACTCTGGGTGACAAGTGAATCGTCTCCAATAAGTTCTCCCGGAATCAATCGTACCTCCTGACCCTTCTTCCCTTTGATTTTCAGTTTTATAATCCCGGATGCATTTTGTTCATAGTCATAAACATACATTCTGTCACTTATACCAGAGATTTTCTTTGGTTCGAATACCTGCATTACTTTCAAAGGATAATCGTTTTCAGGTTGAGGCATTCCTGCCGGTTCTTTGACAAGCAGGACCTGTTTCCAGGTTTCATCTTTAAATCCCGCTTTATTCCAATCATCCTGTTCAAGCCTTGCATCATAATCTTCACCCCCATAGATACTTGAGAATGTAATAGGAGAGGGTGAGGTTTTCCATGTTTCATCACTCTTTAATGTTTCCACGGATCCATCATTATATCGTACTTCAAGTTTCAGAATCATTTTAGGCGCTCCATAATTTATTACAAGTTTTCTGTAGCGCTCCCTGTTGATGTTATGGAATCCGTTTCCGACTATTGCTCCAATGGCGTTTTCCCCACGTTTAAGGTTTTCTGTTATGTCAAATGTGTTATAATAACAGGTTTTCTCGTAATTGGTCCACCCGGGAGAAAGGAAACGATCCCCGATTTTTTCGCTGTTTACATAGAGCTCATAATGTCCAAGTCCGGTCACGAAGACAAGAGCCTGTGATATCTTTTTATCAAGCGAAAACTCTTTACGGAAACAGGGAACCACTGTTCGTTTTTTGGCGACCTCTCCGAGATTATTCCCATCTCCATGTACTCCGGGAATCAACAGCAGAGAGTCAGGAATATCTTCATAACCGATCCATTTTGCACCAGCCCAGTCTTTTTTTTCAAATAAACCGGTTATAAAGAATGCCGTTTTGCTCCATTCTGATGGTTTATCACTATTATTCCAGATCCGGACTTTCCAGAAATATTTTGTTCCGGATTGTAATTCAGGTCCGGAATAAGGAATCCATGAGGATTCAGATGAAGAGATTTTCCCGGAATTCCAGATACATTCCTTTTCGGATCTCAAATCTTTTAATCCTGAATCAAGAATGATCTGATATGCTGTCTGCCTCATGCCCCGGATTCCGGAAGTAGCTATCCAGTTTAAAGACGGATAATTACCAGTTCCGGATGGATTTTCAACATTATTGCATTTTATCTGGGTAACGGAAAGATCCATTACAGATATATGATCGCAACTGCTAAAAAATAT
>JBGOZX010000222.1:0-6008 GCA_041480425.1 Bacteroidia bacterium | reverse complement strand
CGGTGTCCATGCTCTGGCCATTGCCATTGGTTCAGCTCACGGCTTTTACAAACAAACCCCAAAACTCGATATTGAAATGCTTGCCCTGATAAGTGATATTATCCCTACTCCACTTGTGTTGCACGGTAGTTCCGGCATTCCCGATGCCATGCTGCTGGAAGCCATACATAATGGTATCTGTAAAATTAATCTCGCTACCGAGACAAAAAATACATTTATGCATGCCTTGAAGGAGAGATTAAAAAATAACAGCGAAATCGACCTGCGTGTTGTATTTCCGGATGCAACACAAGCAGTTATAGATCTGATTGCAAAAAAATTAAAAACTATTCATCAAGCCTGATAAAACTATGAAGACAAAAATTATCTCAACAAAAGGAATATCGGTAATCTTTACCTTATGCTGCATTTCAGCAACTAATTTTCCAATGTCGGCTCAGAATGCCGATAATCTGTTACTGAAAAATTTCCGGCCGGTTTCTATTTATAAAATCCCTGTCACCCATGTGGACAAGGCAGCCTATCCGGTAATCGATGTCCATTCGCATGATTATGCCAAAACTGACGAAGAGGTTGTTCAGTGGTTAAAAAACATGGATGCCTGTGGCATTGAGAAGTCAATTATCCTGACCCAGACATCAGGTCCAAAATTCGATTCCATCTATAATTTATATGCCAAATATGGCGAACGGTTCGAAATCTGGTGCGGTTTTGATTACACCGGTTATGACAAACCCGGCTATGGACCAGCCGCTGTGAAGGAACTGGAACGTTGTTACAAGATGGGAGCCAGGGGAGTCGGTGAAGAAGGTGATAAGGGCTTGGGTTTATTTTTTAACGATCCGGTAAAAGCCTGGGGAATGCATATAGATGATCCACGCATGAAACTTCTATTTGATAAATGTGCCCAATTGCATATGCCAATAAGTATTCATGTTGCAGATCCTATATGGATGTATGAAAAAATGGATTCTACCAATGATGGGCTCATGAATGCACAGGAATGGCGTATTGATATGACAAAACCCGGAATCATCGGTTTTGATGCGCTTATTCAGACACTGGAAAATGCCGTTAAAAATTATCCAAAAAACACCTTCATTGCGGTCCATTTTGCCAATCTTAACCATGATATGGCAAAACTGGGAGTTCTCTTTGACAAATACCCAAATCTTTATGCCGATATTTCAGCCCGGTATGCCGAGTCAGCAACCATTCCGCGCTATATGAAGGCATTTTATGAAAAATATCAGGATAGACTTTTGTATGGAACAGATATGAGCTACCCCACTTCCATGTATAGAATCACCTTCCGGGTGCTGGAATCCAATGACGAACATTTTTATGAAATCGGCCTGTTCGATTATCATTGGGCACTGAACGGTTTCGGGCTGTCGAAGGAAATATTGAAAAAGCTTTATCATGATAATGCTGCCAAAATTTTAAAATAGGCAGGTATGAATATTATCAGAAGCCTTTTTTATTCAGCTCTTTGTCTGGTTTTTTACTCCTGCTGTCAGCCTGTTCAAATCAGGAACGGAAACCTCCTTTTTGAAATCAATGACCGTTTGGAGACGAAGGTGAGCCTCACTGCACCACTGGTTAAACCATTGATGAATGATTTCTCCGCTTCGGAATACCTGATTTGCAAAAAATTCGAGGCAAAGCAGTTCTACCGCAAAAGTACTTCTACAGAACACATTTCTGATCAAAAGGGAAGTGGAGAAAGAAAAAATATCACCGGATTGTACCAACAGGATGGCTATGCCATCCGGAAGATCCTGGAGATAACGGTTTATGATTCCTTCCCCGATATGGCATTTTTCCGGCTTCAATATGTTAATTCGGGCCAGCGTGACCTTGAAGTAATTAAATGGGTGAATAATTCTTACCCGGTTATGAGCCTAGGCGATACTCCGGCATTCTGGTCGTTCCAGGGAAGTTCCACCCGGGCACGCAGGGATTGGATCTTGCCTGTAGATTCCTCATTTTCCCAGAAGAACTTTATGGGAATGAACAATACTGACTATGGTGGAGGCATTCCGGTGGTTGATCTTTGGAGAAAGGATGCCGGTATAGCAATCGGGCATGCCGAGTTAATACCCCGCATGATTTCTCTTCCAATAGAAAAAGATAAGTACGATTCCTGGGCCAGACTGAGCATTGAATACGAATATCCTGTCCCCTTGTCCTTTAAAAGCGGTGATACCCTGAAAACATTTACAACCTTTTTGTCTGTTCATAAGGGGGATTGCTATAATTCACTGCAGGCCTATTCGAAATTTATGCAGGCTTCAGGGTTAAAACTGGCCCCGGTAGAACCCGATGCCTATGAGGCTGTCTGGTGCGCCTGGGGTTATGAGCGCAGGTTCACCGTGAGTGAGGTGATTGGTACCCTGCCAAAAGTAAAAGAGCTGGGATTGAAATGGGTTGATATTGATGATGGATACCAGCAAGCTGAAGGAGACTGGGATGCCGATCGTTCCAAGTTTCCCAATGGTAATGCTGATATGCGCCGGATGGTGGACCAGATTCATGCAATGGGATTAAAAGCCAAACTCTGGTGGGCTCCCCTGGCAGTAGATCCGGGCTCCAAATTGCTAAGTCAGAATCCTGATATTCTGCTCATAAACAGCGATAATGTTCCTCAATTTATCTCCTACTGGAACAGCTATTATATGTCGCCGGTGTATGATAAAACTATTGATCACACCAGGGGAGTACTTAAGATGTTTCTGAAGGATTGGGATTTTGATGGGCTCAAGATGGATGGAGGTTTTCTGAATTGTGTCCCACCAGACTATGACCCTGCTCATAAGCTGGAATACCCAGAACAATCGTATGAAAATCTTCCCCAATTCTTTCAGATGATCTATAAAACAGCCAATACTTATAAACCTCATGCAGTGTTGCAGATTTGTCCCTGCGGAGCTGCCATGTCGTTTTTCACCATGCCCTGGACAAACCAGACAGTTGCCTCCGATCCGACTTCGAGCTGGCAAACCCGGTTAAAAGGGAAAACCTATAAAGCCTTACTGGGAAAGACTGCTTATTATGGTGACCATGTTGAGTTGAGTGACGGAGCAAACGACTTTGCCACTCAGATAGGAATTGGAGCGGTGCTGGGAACAAAATTCACCTGGCCCAGGGATAACCCCTATGCAACTGAAGGCAAATTTGTTCTGACTCCGGAAAATGAAAAGATCTGGAAAAAGTGGATCGGTATTTACAACCAGAAAATGCTGCCAACAGGGAATTACCTCGGTGGATTATATGATATTGGTTATGATAAACCCGAAGCACACGTGATCCAAAAGGCGGATACCCTTTTCTATGCATTCTATAGTAAAAACTGGGATGGGAAAATTGAACTTAGGGGACTGGGGAATAAATCCTACCACTTAAAAGATTATGTGAATGGTGTCGATTACGGGAAAGTTAACGGGCCTGGCTGTTACATTAATGTGCAGTTTACCAGGTCGTTGTTACTTCAGGCTATTCCTGTTAACCCATAAAAGGAAATGATATAGCAACTGAATGGGGTGGATAAGATATTTTTACAGAAATTCTGCCTACTATTAATAACTAATAAGGAGAATCTAGCCATGAATAAACGGATCTTTGTCTCTTTGATAGTAATGATAAGCACATGCATTTACTTTTGCCGGATTGAAGTAAATGCCCAAGTCGGTACAGGTCATCCGGAAAATGGCAAAATCCGGATTGCGTCCTGTCAATTCCCGGTATCTTCTGACATCAGGGCTAATTATCAGTTTATTGAAGATCAAATGATAGAAGCAAAACTCAAAAAAGCAGATATTGTGCATTTCTCCGAATGTGCATTATCTGGTTATCCTGGTGATGATTTACAATCTCTTGAAAACTTTAACTGGTATGAATTGCACCAGATGACTGACTCAATTATTTCATTGGCACAAAAATTGAATATTTGGGTAATACTTGGATCACTTCATAAACTCAGTGGAAATAACAAACCACACATCAGTTTGTATGTAATTAATTCTGAAGGGAAGATAATAGACAGGTATGATAAGCGTTTTTGCACCTCTGTTGATTTAATTAACTGTACTCCCGGTGATCATTTTGTCACTTTTAAAATGAATGGTGTTAACTGTGGATTATTGATATGCTATGATGTCCGGTTTCCTGAATTATACCGCGAATACAGAAAATTAGGATGTGATGTAATCTTTCAGTCTTTTTACAATGCACGTGAAGAAAAGGGTAATATTCATCCGGTTATTATGCCCATTACCGCACAAGCGCATGCTGCAACAAATTACTTCTATATGTCATTGACCAATTCTTCTGCACCAGAAAGCTGGCCTTGTCATTTCATTACTCCGGACGGACTTGTGCAAAATAAACTACCCGGAAATATTCCCGGGATATTAATCTCTGACATCGATATTGCAACAAAATACTATGATGCAAGTAAAGAATTCAGGTCTGATGCCATATGGGGTAAATTAAACAGTGGTGAAACTGTTCGTGATACTCTTTCTTCGAACAGATCAGTAATCTATTAAGGATATGGTTGATATGGATACTATAGTTCATGATCTTATTGTTCCTTCCGGGTTTTTGGTGGGAAGGGTAAAATAAATCTAATTAATTTAATATTTTAATGAATAAGATGATTGTGAACCCAAAATAAATATGTAAAACTCCATTAATATGAAAAAGCGACTTTCCGGAATAATTAAAAAATATTTGAGTTTTTTCAAAATCATATTCATTTTATCATTAGCCATATTGCTGATTAATAGCCAGGTTAAGGCCCAGAATAAACCTGATGTAATAGATGAACTTGATGTGATACATTTGGAAGGAGGGGGAGGAAGAGGTAATAGCTGGATTCAATTCAACGACGCTCCCAATTCTCTATATCATTATCTTGCGGGGCAGGCCTATGATCTTCTTGCTCAGCGGGCCGGGGAAATAGCCAGGTTGAGCTCATTGTCCGAATGGCAACAAAGACAGAAATGGATACGCGAAACCTTGTTGGATATTGTGGGCCCTTTCCCTGAGAAAACTCCTTTAAATGCAAAAATTACAAGGATTGTTGTTAAGGATGGTTTCAGGGTTGAGCATATAGTATATGAGTCCCAACCAGGATTTTATGTTACATCCTCAATGTTCATACCAGGTGGACTAAAGAAAGGGAGTAAGTTACCTGTTGTGATCTACTGTAGCGGACATTCCAGTGATGGGTATCATGGATCATACCAGCAAATGATTCTGAACCTGGTAAGAAAGGGGTTTATCGTATTTGCATTTGATCCGGTTGCCCAGGGTGAGCGTCTTGAGTATTATGATCCGAAAATCAGCAAACAGATCGTTGGTGACCCGGATTCGGGGCATTCTTACCCAGGTGCCCAGGCTTTTATCACAGGAAGTTCGCAAGCCCGATATATGATATGGGATGGCATAAGGGCGGTTGATTATCTTCTTACCCGTAAAGAAGTGGATCCTGACAGGATTGGGATTACAGGCCGTTCGGGTGGAGGAACACAATCATCTCAAATCGCCGCACTTGATGATCGGATATATGCTGCTGCCCCCGAAAGTTATATTACGAATTACACAAGGTTATTTCAGTCTCCTGGACCTCAGGATGCGGAACAGAACCTGTTCAATGGGATTGTACGAGGTATTGATCATGCTGATCTCTTATTAGTAAGGGCACCAAAACCTACATTGATTATTGCTACCACCGGAGACTATTTCAGCATTCAGGGATTCAGAGAGACTGCAGAAGAAGTGTCGAGAATATATAAAACTTATGATAAGGAAGATAACTTTGGTACGGCAGAGGATGTTTTGCCCCGTCATGGGACAACCAAAAAAAACAGGGAAGCAATGTATGCCTTTTTCCAAAAATATTTGAATAATCCGGGCAATTCAGATGATGATGAAGTTAAATTTTTAAGTAAAGAAGAGATGCAGGTAACCAGTACAGGTCAGGTTTCCACATCCCTCGGAGG
>JBGOZX010000221.1:0-6010 GCA_041480425.1 Bacteroidia bacterium | reverse complement strand
CAGGGTGATCCTGGGTGATTCTGAGCGACAGGTAGCAGAGAAGTTTGGAGAAGCTGCCAAAACATATGCCAACAATCCTACAGCTCTTCATCTGAGGGCTATGAACATGCTTTATGAAGGATTGAAGACGAACTCCACAATAGTAATTGTTCCAAGCTCAGCACTTGAAACCATGCAGTTAGGCGGCCTTACAGGTGTAACAGCATTAACCATGGGATTGAATAAGAAACGTGGGGAAAAAGAAAATGATAATGAACCTGGGGAAATAAAATAACACTAATGACCACTGGAAGCTTACCCGACAGCGTTTTATTCTGCTATGCCCGGAAACTATCATTTATGTTTAAAGGTTTGATTAATGATATAGCTGCGTGATAAAACTTCAGGCAATGAAATAATTAAAACGGATTTTATATAATCACCTCTGGATTGCGATTCCCATCGAACGGCTTACCTGAATTGAGAGAGGTAACTTTTTCTGGAAACATAGGTGTTCGGGTTGCTCTCTTTATGTTGCATTGCAGGTTTCATGACACAGCCCCGTTTCGTTTCACTTCACGGGGCACGGCAAGGCCAAGCCCTACGGGTTCATTCTGAAGCCTTGCTTTTGTCATTCAATAACCCCCCACTTCATATGCCGAAAATTAGCTCTGCCTGCCGGTAGGCAGGCTCGGCCCTTCGCAACGGCTCGCGCCAGATTGAATTTGATTGAGGGTATTTGAGGAGTTATATTTAAGACAAATGATATATGGTCTTTTAGGTAAGGGATTGTGTCTTTGGTAAAATAGCTGATTGAAATATAATTGTTTTTCACTTAATCAAGTTGTAAATTTGATTTTGTTTGAGGACTGATCACAAATATTAGTAAGAATATTCATTTTTCTTCATCTTCGACAATGCCATCTCCAGCAGCGACACTAAGACGAATCCATATAGCGTTCATGCAATTAGGGATTTTTAACTATTTAGCTATTTAGAATCTCTCCTGTGAAAACCAATTTTGAATCAACCATACAGCCACCTTTTAAAAAATATTAAAATATTTCTTAACGGATTATATTTGATTAAGTACAAAACTTAAGAGAAAAGTGGAATTTGACAAGGATTTTCCTGTATTTAAACCGATGCGCAAGTGGAAGGAATGTAACCATTGCAGGTTTAAATCGTCAAAGAATAGAGATAATACCGTAGTTATGCCTTAAAATTGAAAAATATAAAATCCTGATTACCATGATAAAAAGTTACTTTCTTACAGCGTTCAGGAATATATTGAAACACAGGAACTTTTCCATAATCAATATTTTCGGACTATCAATAAGTATGGCTGTATGCATGCTTATTATTTTAGTACTCCAGGATCAGTTTTCATACGATACCTTCCATAAGAACCGTGACCGCATTTTCAGAATTCAATCGAAAGATAACCTGAGTAAGATAGCCTTGAACAAATTTGCATCAACAACCTGGCCATTGGCTAATGAGCTGAAAGATAATTATCCTTTCATCGAGGATATTGTTGCTCTGAATAGCAATTTTAATGGTGAAGGTATCAGCGATGAAAAAAGATTTGAAGTTGTTGGTTTTTTTGCGACTCCCTCATTTTTCAATCTTTTTGATTTCAAACTAAAAAACAGCTTGGCATCAAACCCTCTTAATGAGCCATCTTCAATAGTTATTACAGAGGAATTGGCTAACAAATTTTTTGGTGATAATGACCCAATTGGTAAAACAATCATATTCGAGAAATACGGTAACTTAAAAGTAACGGGAGTAATTCCCAAAATGAAACAAAAATCCCACATACAGTTTGAAGCTCTGATATCAGCTGAGACCCTTTCGTCTCTTGAAAAAGAAAAAAAGATAGATGCGATTACTGATAACTGGGAACAATTTTTCTCCAGTTATGTATATGTAATGCTTAAAAAAAATATAAGACAAAGTGATCTTGACACTGCCCTGGTAAAAATTGGTAAACTGAAATATCCTGAAAATGGAAAGGTAAATCTCTCATTTTACAGTACTCCTCTTTCGAAAATAGTTCCGGGCCCATTGCTTGCAAATGAGATCGGTATGTTTCTCCCGAAACCATTTGTAATTTTATTTGCAGGTCTGGCTATTATAATAATACTTTCTGCTGCTTTCAATTATACAAGTCTTTCAGTAGCCCGGTCTCTTACGAGGGCAAAAGAATATGGAATACGAAAATCATTTGGAGCATCAAGAGGTCAGCTTCTATCTCAGATTCTGACAGAAGCAGTTATCCTCGCATTGATCTCCCTTTTCTTTGCATTTATAATTCTTCAATTGCTTGTTCCTGCCTTTTCAGGAATGAAGCTAATGACACTTCTCAAGATTGATCCACATCAGAATCTTACTAGTTATTTAGCCTACTTCATATTTGCCATCACTACAGGAGTACTTGCCGGGCTGATTCCAGCAATATATGTGTCATCCCTGAATCCTGTAAGAGTGTTTAAAGCCTCTTCAAACATCAGGGGGCTGAAAAAAGTTACCTTTAGAAAGATACTTCTGGTTGCCCAGTACACTTTCTCTATTATTATTATAATATCAATAATCCTTCTATACAGGCAGATGAACTTTATGTTAAATAGTGAGCTGGGTTTTGACCGGGATGTTGTCTATGACATTCGGCTTAACGGCCAGCAGTTCTCTAAAGTTAAAGATCAATTCGGCCAGTTGCCGGAAGTTGTCTCAATTTCAGCCGGATCGCATATCCCGGGGATTGGCAATTATTGGGGTACTGGTATAAAAATCAAGCCTGAAGATGAATCATACGATGCTGCCTATTTTTCTGTCGATCCAAACTACTTCAGTACAATGGGTATCAAAATCATTGCCGGAGAAGATTTTCCAAAAGATCCGGTCACGAATACTAATTTAGTAGTTATTAACAGAAAGGCAGTTGAGTATTTTAAATTTAAATCTCTTCAGGATGCGGTAGGGCAGGATATATTAATTTATGATACTCTGCCAGTCAAAGTCATTGGCGTGGTTGATAATTACAAATATGTTGCATTATTAATGCCTCTTAAACCGCTAATCCTCAGGATGAATCCCGAACAGTACCAAATTGCAGTTCTCAGGATCAACACACAGGACAGGGAGGCCACATTAGCTAAATTTAAAGATGCCTGGGGTTCTATAGATCCGTATCATGAACTTGAAGGTTCATTTCTTGAGTATGAGATAAAGGATTTCTATGGAATATTTGGAGATGTCTTATATGCAGTTGGTTTTGCGACCATACTGGCAATTATTGTAGCCTGTCTTGGTCTTTTTGGGATGGCTACTTATAGCATTCAGACAAGGCTGAAAGAGGTTGGCGTCAGGAAGGTTTTTGGTTCACAATCACAAAGTGTTGCACTGCTCATTGGCCGGACGTTCATTATCATGCTGATAATTGCCGCTGTTATTGCTGCTCCACTGGCATATTTAATAAACTCAACATGGCTTAAGTTCCTTGCCTTCCATGTTGCCTTCGGTGCAGGCACTCTCTTCATCGGCATTATAATTGTGTTTATAATAGGCATTTTGACGGTTCTGTCTCAAACACTTAAAGCTGCCAACTCAAATCCTGTTGATATACTAAAATATGAGTAGGAAACTGAGCTCTGCGCTTTTCACTCGCTGTAGCTTTAACGAAAGCGGGCTGAGCCCTTTTTATTAAATATCTTCTCTTTATACAATAATGAAACAAAGACGATGGGCAGATTCGAACTTACAATAGAATATGATGGAACGCGCTATACCGGATGGCAGATGCAGAAATGCGGAAAAACAATCCAGGGAGAGATATTGGATGCCTGTAGGGAGCTATTGGGTGGGAGTAAGTCGCTTGGCATAGTAGTAGCAACTAAGTTACCCAATTCCCCACTTATCTTCATCATTCTGACTTTCAGCAACATACAACTTATTAAATACCTCATTTAAGGCCATTTCCAGACCTTTTCAACCACTTTCTATTCCCCTATAGTATTTCTACCATAAAGAATAGCATATCTGAAGTAAAACTTGTCTACAGGACTAAGGTTAAAGCTTCAGACAGACTACAGGTTAAATGCTCTAAAGATGCATTTGACATATCTATGGAGAATTGGGACCTCGATTCCATAGAACAGATTGAAGAGTTTAAGCTCATGTTACTAATCAGTATGAAACTAAGCTACTGATTCCGAGGCAAAAAGAGCCACTTTTTAAAATCTTTCGATATAAACAATTTCCAGGAACCTTCCCAATCGTTCATGCCTTTGCATTAGGAATGCTGTAAAAGAAAAGCAATTATCAAATCCGGGGAAGCTGTTTTTCCCGGAGTTAAGCGAATAATAAAATATTTCTCTTGCTTTTAAAATTATTTAAGGATCCCGATAGCAATTCCTGCAACCGGAGACACTCCCGAGAAATCGATATTAAACCAGTCTTTATACTTTGTAAAGCCATCTTCATTTTTATACTTGCTCAGCTTAATATTGCCACCAGCAAAAAGGTCGACTACAAGCACCTTAAAAAGAGGCACTTTTAGACCGAGAATTACACCTCCGGCAAATATATTCAGATGCTGAATTATCTTCTTATCAACAATTTCAAAAACCCCCGGATTAGTTTCCTCCATTTCACGATAATTTCCGGTTATCGTCATTTTTCTGTACATAAACTGGGGAGCCGCATATAATCCAAGAGGCGCTTTTTGTCTGTTTGGATGATTTGCCAGAAGATAATTCCGAAATTGAATATTTATTCCGCCACCAGACATTACTTCGCCTTGATATGCATGATATTCATTTGTTGCAACATCTAAATATGCGAAACTCTGATTTGAGAAATAGTAATTTGATAAACCCTGTGTTGTTGAATAGGTTGCCATCCCTCCGACATTGAGAGAAAACCGGGGGTTCAGAACCCTTTCGTATGATAAATAGAAAGTTCCCTCCAGAAGTCTGAAAGGGTCGAGCATAATTGATGATTTATAATCAGGCACAAATTCTGGTTCAGGTTCAGGTTCTGAAACAGACTGGGTCTGGATTTCAACATTCCGTACAGTCTCCTGACTTATTTTAAACAATGAATCCATCTCAGTTATTTTTCTTGTCATCTGTCGTGGATCAAAGGCCATAGAACTTATCCTGGTGTTTAACTCACTTAGCTTTATATCAAGTTCTTTGGGTTTTGCTTCCCAGAGTTTGATTTTTGTATCGAGTAACTCCAGTTTTGAATCGAGAAGTTGCAGTTTTATATCGAGCATTTGAGATCTTTGTAAGATCGAGTCCTGACCGAAAGATTCTGCAGTGGATGCCACAATTAAGAATAATCCGGTTACGAGTAGAGGGGAACATGATTTTGTTTTCATAGCAGTTAAGTTTTTGGTTAGATTTAAGTTAAAAAAATATTGTACGATTATATGATTCCGGAGGCTTAATCAAGTAAGTAGCACAAATATCCTGCCAGTTTTGTTTAACACAGGCTAAATATGAAATTCTTGTGTACTGGAAAACCAGTGGCCCAGGTCAGCTTTAAACGGAGTTAGGTGCTTGTTGTTAAATTATGTATGTTAATTATAACCAATAGGCCTGCCGGCCGACGCACAGCTGTCATTTCGACAATGCTTGTCGTAATGTTCCAAATATCCCTTACGATTCTAAAAATAAATATGCTATTATTGCTTTGGATTCCCCTGATTTCGGGATTCTTCACTATATTTTAATTGTCATAAAGAAAAACTCATAATATTAAATCATTAATTAGAAATATACTCTATCTTCGTGATATATAAATGAATAGTGCTATTTTTTATTTACTATAATGTTAATATCAATTGTTATTTTAAGATATTCTTATTTAGCTAAGTAACCCTAAAAATAAAAACCATGAGTATTGTAAAAATTTTTTACCTACGAAGAGTTGTAATTAGCCTAGTGTTCTCTATTCTACCTTTTACTCTTTACTTCAATACAGAACGATGCTTAAAACCAAGCAGTGCTGGATTCTGGTTAAT
>JBGOZX010000220.1:0-6025 GCA_041480425.1 Bacteroidia bacterium | reverse complement strand
TGTTTTCCCTGCAAAACCACGTTTTGTTGTGATAATAATAACACCGTTTGCACCACGTGCACCGTAAATAGCGGTTGCCGATGCATCTTTCAAAACGTCGATTGATTGTATTTCATTCGGATTTAAAATAGTAAGAGCATTTGCAACACCAACTACTCCATCAACAACAAAGAGTGGGTTATTACCACCAGCTGTTGTCTGGATTGAGTTTGTACCACGTATGCGGATCATTGGGTTACCTCCCGGTGCACCGTTAGCTTCGATGACCTTAACACCAGCTATCTTGCCTCCAATCGCCTGGGCTATGTTGAAAGCGGGTTTATCCAAAAGTCTGTCAGACTGAACTCTAGCTACAGCACCTGTCAAATCCCTTTTCAACTGGGTTCCATAACCGACTACCACTACTTCACGAAGCTGTGTAACTTCGCTTGTCAGAGTTACATCAAGAGTAGTCCGTCCGCCTAATGCAATCTCCTGGGTAACATACCCGATAAAGGAAAATACCAGAGTTGCAGATGCATTGGGTACTTCTAAGGTATAATTACCAGTTACGTCCGTCATTACTCCGATAGTAGTTCCCCTAATGACAACGTTAACACCAGGTAAAGCTTCTCTTGTGCTGGCATCAGTAACGTTACCTTTTACAGTAATTTGCTGGAGGTCATCCGTTACAGCATTTCCCCCCAATGATCCTGCTGCTGTAAGATCTATGGTTAATGTTAGTACCAGAATTATTGTCATATTCAGGTACAAAAAGATTTTGTATCTCTTCCAAAAGGAAAAAATAGCAAAAAAGTTTTTTTTCATAATTTATTAAAGTTTTTAGTTGAAATTAGAGTTAAACATAATTAGTCTGATTTGGAATTTCCAGACTATAATTGTTATTAACTTAATGATTACAATCCTGGAAAACAATTCAAATTTGTCTTCCTTTTTAACTCGATTTAAATTTATACATAGGCAATAGTTTTTTGAGGTTAGACTTAGGGTTGGTTATCTTAATTAAACAATAAAAATATGCCCGTGTGGAAAAAATAATTAATAATTGTAAAATTCTGCGTTTATGTTAAAAATATTTGTCAGTTAATCATTACCGATAGTCATAATTTATAATTCCCGATACTCCATAAAATATCATTATATCAAAGTTAAAAAAATATTTCTAATTCTGCAAATTAATTTCTTATACTTGTCCCCCCATGGGAATCTGACAAATTTTTTAAAAAGAATAGGGGTTTATTCTTCATTTTCAACTTAATTAGCTATATTTGAAGTGATTACAACAAAACACGCCCTTTATACAATGATAAAAGTCTGTAAAGCGGTTTCATTTATGTACAAAGCAGAATGCCGGGAAAATCATTAACGAGTTATCGTGAAAGTTATGGCATACATACTTTTGCACGCATTGCAGAAACAAGTATTAATCAGTTTATAATGTTTAATTTTAAGTTTATGAATGAATCAGGTAATATTGCTTTTTGTAATTCCTTATATTACTTTTTTTCAAAAATATCGAGTTGTTTTATATATTCTGTACCGTGCCAGTTACCATCTGAAATAAACATAAGATACCGGCATTTAAGGTTATTATCAAATATATATGATGTGCCAGAACTTCCAAACCCTCTGCCTCCGACACCGTAGGCACCTACGTACTCCCAACCTTTGGTTTTTGGATCTCCGGTGACATCGGATCCGGATGTTGAAACCCAGATAGAAAACACCTGTTGACCCCTGTTCCGTAACATTTCAGGGGGTGTACCAGATTGTGGGCCTCTCCCTCTGAAAGATTCAAAAAACATATTTATCTTATCTATTGAAATTGGTTTCTGAAGATCGATCATTATCCTTCCCTCTCCATTGTCAAAGAATAAAGTATCCCTGAGCATGCCAGATTGTGAATTGACAATATTGGATATATCAAATTTTTGGTTAGTGTAAGTGACACCTTTGGATGATTTCCCTGTAGGATAGTATGTTGCAGTTACTTTATTACCTAAATTGACGTCAGCATAATCAGTCGATGAGGGTAAAGTCTTAACAATTACAGTATCAAGACCTGCATTTTTAAGATACTGTTTCAATCTTGAAAGCATCCTTTCATCAATATTTTCAGTAAAAAGTGGCTGCTGGACAAAACTTAAAGGCTTAAGTTCAGGGGTAACGATTTCGTTAACTCTCAGTTTTACAGGTTTGTTATCTTTAAAGTCATCATACAGAAGCTGCAAAGTTGTTAATTCATCTTTCTGGTTGTTAGCTACAGTCATAGCAAATATTTTAATCTTGCTGTTCATAGGCAGAGTTACTGACCTGGTTCCTTTTGGAAGACTAATCTCATATTTATACAGATAACTGTACTGGTATGTATCATTAGCTGCAGGTGTATGACGATGCGAGGCAAACCATGCAATATTGTCCCGCCTGGTAAAAGCATTTGTTATTGAAGCTACTTTCATATTGTTAAAGTAAAGCACCCTTCCGTAATGCTGACCTATAAAACCGGTCCATTCCTGGAACATCATATTTACCGTTTTATTTCCAACTTTTATTGCTCCTTGAGTGTCTTCGGTAGCAGCTGCCAGGATATAAAGTTTGTTAAAATCTCCTGAAGGAAGGTTAATCTTCTGGCCATTGGCTCCTACCATATTCTTCTGCTCATCAGAAGTATTACCCATCTTAAAGAGGATATCTTCAC
This sequence comes from Bacteroidia bacterium, assembly GCA_041480425.1. GTDB lineage: Bacteria > Bacteroidota > Bacteroidia > Bacteroidales > VadinHA17 > LD21. The sequence goes on along the minus strand of JBGOZX010000220.1, from coordinate 3,327 downwards.
TTAATACTTCTGAAGGTATCAGTTCAGATGGAATAGTCAGATTATTTACAATATTACCATCATTTCTTCTGGTGTCGAAGCTAAATCCATCTTCATTATAAACCAGTTCAACAGGTTGCTGAACAGGTTTTGTTAATGTCAGAGGGGCTTTTTCGAACTTAACAGCAAAGCTCCTAATAGCAAACCTGCCCATATCAAAATTCAAAGTGTTATTGGTAAAATCAGCATTACCTGTCTTTATCTCCTGTCCATTTACCTCATATGCATCTACTATCTTAGCGGGAAAACTGACAGAAATATCATTTGTCTCTTTCCCGCAAAGCTCATTAATTCTGACAATATAATAATCGCTTTCCTCAGCTTTCTTGAGAGCCATTACATCAACATGGTTGGTGTTAACCTTAATCATAGAAATCTCTTTCCCCAGCGAACCATTATGTTTTGTAGTCTCAAAAGCAATTGGAGAATTGTTCAGAAAATATCCCTGCCATGGAGTCATTGCATAAACCCAGTCACCTACATGAGGATAAATACCATATTTAAAATCGTGGATACCCCAGTCCTGTGTACCCTGGTATAAATACGAACTGGTTTTGGGAGTATACATAAGAGTAAGTCTGAGTGTACTGTTATCAGGTTTATCTGAACCATATTTGCAATCCTCAAGAATTGAAACCCCATAATTATTTGGCCGGTCGGTTATATCAATCCATTGTCTGCCCGGAACCTCAAACTTAACATCATTGTTTGTTGTCCTCTGTATTGCAGCTGTATTGAGGCTGTAGGTTGCAAATTCGTTGACTACTGTCGTCGGAAAAGCTGCTTTAAGGCTCACCCCTTTCGATTGCCAATCGATCTTATTTCTTACCTCAATCACCTTACCTGCTTCTCCGGCAGCAAGGCTTATTATTTGTGTTATTTCGGAGTTTTGTCCTTTTTTTGTAACTTCAATTGCTACGCGAACTGGTCCCTGTTCAATTACTTTCATTGTCACATCTTTATTCATGTAATCAATTGGAGGATTTTTACGGTCTTTCCAATCCATATTCCATGCAGGCCAATTGGATGGATTTTCATATTGAAAATCGAGGGTTGCAGGTTTTGAAAGGACTTCCCTGTATGCTCTTTTGTCGTAAATACTTGCAATGTCGCCGTTGGCATCCATCTTCACTTTAAAGAACTTATTCTCAAGTGTCTGATCTGTGACAGCAAGCTCTGAAGCAGCTTGTTTTTCAGTCGATTCGCGAATGTCAAATACCGAAAGACCTGCTGACGGAAGTTTCGCGAGGAATATTACGGTAAGTTTGTTTCCTTTTGCCGCATTAACCTGGGAGGAAAGAACATTACCGTTATTATCTATCACCTTGACATTAGCAGGAAGTTTTGTATAAGTCAGTTCTGCTGTCACAACATCCTCTCTCGGCTGGGCTACCGGGTTATAAACTATAATTGCCCTGCCCTCGACCTGGGTATTTAATGAACGTGCTATATTGCTGACAGCATTCTTAAGTATTTCAGAAAAACTGTTCATTGCAATAAACTCATCATTCCATGCATAATCATATGCTTTCACTGTACTTGTCCCGGGAAGGATATCATGAAACTGGCTGCCTAACACCAATTCCCAGGCATTATTCAATTTCTCTGTTGGATAAGCTGCCCCTCCCATCCAATCAGCTATTACGGAAGCCTGTTCTGCTGATTTTGATAGAGCTTCATTTTTACGATTAGCTCTTTTCATAAACGATTGTGAGGTCATTGAACCTGCACTGTGCTCAATAAGAAGAAGATCACCAGAGTAAGTTGGAAGTTTCTTTCGCATCCCGGGAGTAATGTCCTTATAAATCTGGTCTGAGGAAGTAAGAACAACTTTAAATTTACTATCACTGTTTCTTAAACTACCAACAACATTTTTAACATCCTCTTCCCTTGGTGCACCACCAACGTCACCGACGCCATAATAACGATAGTCAAATGATAAGTCATATTTATTTATGTCATCCTGAATCCTTGTATTCCAGGTGCTGTCCATGTCGAGTCTGGGGACAACTCTGCCTGTATAGTCTGTGGCATTTAATGCTGCAATAATACTCTTACCATCAGGACCTTCCCATAGTCCTAAATTAAATGGAACACCATTGGACGATCTCCATGTTAGTTTCTGTGTTGAGAAACCAAGCAAACCCGCATGATTCCAGACTGATGGCATAGTGGCAACAAAACCAAAACAGTCCGGTAGCATGTAATCAACGCTTTCTTTATTAAATTCCCTTTTGAAAAACAGGTTACCATATAGTACCTGGCGAAGGACCGATTCTGAAGATGAAATATTTACCTCGCCTTCATCAACTGATGAACCTGATACATACCAGCGTCCCTGCCTGATATAATCTGTGACTCTTTTATACGATTCAGGATAATATTCCTTCATCATTTTATATCGCCTTGAGCCTGTGAAATTAAATACATAATCGGGATACTTTTCAAAAAGCTTGAAGTTATCCTCCATCGTGTTTCTGATGTATTGATTAATTGTCGTGGGATACTCCCAGTTCCATTCAGTATCAAGGTGCGCATAACCTATAGTGTACAGCACCCTGTCTTTCGAAATATCATAGTTTTGCCGCTTCATAATGGGTTGGGCCGATACGGCAGCAGAAAAAACCAAACAGGCCATAAGAACAAATACTTTTTTCATAATAAATAAATTATTAAGGTGTACATATTATATTTTGTTTTGTTATTAAAACAGATTATGAACAGGTATATGATATACTGACAAATTCTGACAATGATTTATTCCTTTAAACCTCTTTATTATTATAGATGAATAACCTCTCCGTAAACTGTAGCTGCTTCCATAATAGCTTCCGACGTTGTCGGATGAGGATGAACAGCTTTAATTATTTCGTGAGCTGTAGTTTCAAGATTTCTGGCAATTATTATTTCTGCTATCATTTCAGTTACATTGGCTCCGATCATATAAGCTCCAAGCAATTTACCATAGGTTTAAATCGAAATTAAGTTTTACGAAACCTTCTTTTGACCATTAATTGCCCGGCAAGCTTAAATCCTGTCCAGTTCTTCCATTAATGCCTTCCTTTTGGGGTATTCTTTCCTGAGCTTTTCAACCAGGGAGTTTACCCGTTGTATCGCGCCCAGTTTTATCATGCGGCGCATGAAACGACATGCTTCATTGCCATACCGAGCAAACCAAATACAGCTTTGCCGACCATCCCGGCACGCGACCAGTCTATAAACCTGTCACGCCCCATGGCGCTTTTTAAAATGTTTTTTACCTGCTGGCGGTACACAGCCGGTGATTCG
>JBGOZX010000219.1:0-6081 GCA_041480425.1 Bacteroidia bacterium | reverse complement strand
TTTTCAGGTTTAACAAGTGAATAAAACAGGTATCCAAGTATTAAGAGAGCAATTACAGCTCCCATTATATACCCTGTGGAAGTATTCATCTCAATGGTTTTTGATGTTAAAAGTAGAATTGTTGCTTTCATTTTAGATCATTTTAATAACGATACAAAAATACAACCGGATTTATAAGGGTTTTGTAAGGATTATTCTTCGGGATATAAAGATTTTATAAAGAAAGCATCAGGGAAGTTGCCAATTCTCTGGGTTTCTGTTAATATTTGATAAATGAATTCTTTACGAGGAGATGCTTCCAACAAACTGGAAATTCATGTAAATTTAAGGTAACAACATTAATGGTTGAATGACAAATCGTAAGTATAATGTGAAAAAATTGCCGCTTAGCCACCCAGAACAGGAGGCGTAGCCAAAAATGCGACGACATAAATCAAAATCTGTATGAAATCCAACGTATACTTATAATTATCGTCTTTTTTTATTGAAGAACATCCGGTAAAAGAAATTCATTGCCCATCCATATAGCAATATAACAGAAATAAATAAAAAGATCAGATAAAGAATCCAAAATAACATATTCTAAAATTTTTCAGGTTTGACAAGCGAGAACAAAAGATATCCAAGAATAAAGAGCGCAATTAAAGCACCGATTATATACCCTATGGAGCTATTCATTTCAAAAGGTTTGGATGTCACCAATGAAATTGTTGTATTCATTTCAAGTCATTTTTAAACATTACAAAAATGCAACGAAACTTATAAGGATTTTGTAAGGATTATTCTCCGGGATATAAAGATTTTATAAAGATTCGACTAACTATCAACGAAGCTGGCAGGCGCGAAATTTCGATTATTTTGCAAACCTTTGTACTGTGGATCAGGCACATTGTGCAGTCCGATAACTTCACGAACTTAAAGCCTTTACAGCCTCTGAAGCCTCTAATGCTTTTTCTTTTATATTTACATTCTGTTTTACATTTTCAAATCCTTTTATATGAGAAAATCAACTTTAATTTACTTCTTCATGTTTACCTGTATTGTATTATTTCAGCCTGTACAACTGATGTCACAGAAAATCACTTTTACCCGTCAGGATACTCTCCGTGGATCAATTACACCTGAAAGGGTATGGTGGGATTTAACTTATTATCATCTCGATATCATTGTTAAACCATCCGACAGCACAATCTACGGAACCAATACTGTGATTTACAGAGTAATAAATAGTTCTGATGTTATGCAAATAGATCTTCAGGAACCACTTAACCTGTCCGGAGCAGAACAGAATGGGAAATCACTCAATTTTGTCAGGGAAGGAAAAGTGTATTGGATTCATATGGCTGAAAAACAGGAACCAGGGAAGATATATTCAGTTGTTCTGAGTTATGGAGGAAAACCGAAAATTTCGACCAGGCCTCCATGGGTCGGGGGGATCACCTGGAAAAAGGATAAGAACAATCTGCCATTTATTGCATCCTCGTGTCAGGGCGCTGGTGCAAGCCTGTGGTGGCCCTGTAAAGATCATATGTACGATGAACCTGACAGCATGCTGATAAGTGTAAATGTTCCTTCTAACCTGATGGATGTTTCCAATGGACGGTTAAGAAGTGTCATTAAACATAAAAACAATACTAAAACCTGGAACTGGTTTGTCGCTAATCCGATTAATAACTATGGTGTTAATATTAATATAGCCGACTATGCTCACTTTTCAGACGTTTTTAAAGGGGAAAATGGTCCGCTTGATTGTGACTATTATGTTCTGCGGGAAAACCTTGAAAAGGCAAAAATGCAATTCAAACAGGCACCTATGATGCTTGCAGCTTTCGAATACTGGTTTGGCCCTTATCCATTCTATGAAGACGGCTACAAGCTTGTTGAAGCACCTTACCTCGGGATGGAGCATCAGAGTTCAGTCACCTACGGCAATGGATTTCAGAACGGTTACAGGGGAACAGATCTTAGCAGTTCCGGGTGGGGCTTAAAGTTCGACTTTATAATCATTCACGAATCGGGTCATGAGTGGTTTGCAAACAATATTACCTATGAAGATATTGCCGATATGTGGATTCATGAAAGCTTTACTAATTACTCCGAGAATCTCTATGTTGAGTATTATTATGGTAGGGATGCCGGAAGTGAATATGTTTTAGGTACCCGCAGCAACATAAGGAATGACAGACCAATTATAGGGGTCTATAACGTCAACTATAAAGGGTCGGGCGATATGTATTACAAGGGAGGCAATATGCTTCATACTCTCCGTAAGATCGTTGATGACGATGAGAAATGGAGAGACATTCTGCGTGGTCTTAATAAGGATTTTTATCATCAGGTTGTAAAAGGCTCACAGATAGAGAATTATATAAGTGAAAAAACAGGGATGAACCTGAAAACATTTTTCAACCAGTACCTCAGGGATGTAAGAATTCCTGTATTTGAATATTTTGTAAAAGGAAACGATCTCACTTTCAGATGGAATAATTGTGTTCCCGGATTTGAAATGCCACTGAAGATTTCTGTTTCAGGGCAGGAGAAAACCATAACTCCGACTACAAGATTTACTACTATCATACTGGATATTGATAATGCAGTTATAAAAGCCGACCCGGGGTATTATGTTGCGACTCTGAATATGACTGGGAAATAAGAAACGGTGCAAAGGTTGTCTTAACGGTCGGATATATAGCACTGGCGAAAGAAACAGGAAATTTTTCTGCCTCGACTGGAAAACAGGCAAAGAACTCTTCTTAATCAGAGATCTGGCACCGGCAAATATTATCGCAAACGACGGATTATTATATGTTTACAGCGAATCCGGTAAGATATCCCTCATTGAACCAAAAACTGATGGATTTAATATTATCAGCTCATTTCCGGTTCCTTTTGGTACCAATACACACTGGGCTCACCTTGTTATTAAGAATAAAAAATTGTACGTAAGGCACGGCTCTTCGCTAATGGTTTATGATATAGCTGCCAGTCAGGTTGATAACTTGAAAAAAAGTACACCTGTTCAATTTAAAACAGGTGTACTTTTTTTGTTTCTGGCTTTTAGATTATTCTCATTTTTTGATGTTGTCTAAAAAGCTCCTGTCTTGATCAATAGCCCCTAAATCCTCTAAAGGGGACTTATTGATTATCAGATAGTTATTTAAACCCCCTTTAGGGGGGAAGGGGCAAAATAAAACTTTTTATACTACCAATATTCAATTCTCTATGGTTTTACCAGTACCGGTTTTCCAAAACCAATCTTTTCCAGTGGTTTCATCTGTGATGCAGCGTCTCCGACAATCACATAATACATCTTGTCAGGGACAATGTATTTATCTGTGATTGCCTTGTGCTCTTCAAGAGTAATGTTCTTTATTATGTTTTCTTCCTTCTTTATATAATCATCAGGAAGACCATATTTAGACATTGTGGATAGCATTCCCACCAGAGATCCATTGGTTTCGAAACGCAGGGCATTCGACAGGATCATACAGTTTTTAATAAACTGGAGGTCTCCTTCAGAGACACCATTGCGGTACTTCTCCATCTCATCCTTGAATATTTTAACCGATTCTAAGGTTGCATCTGACCTGACACTTGTAGAAGCTACAAATGGTGCCTTAACCTTCATTTCCTGGAAATAGCTTGATGCACCATAAGTAAATCCTTTCTGTTCACGAAGGATCTGATTCAGAATACTTGTAAATGCACCCCCAAGCCTGTAATTAATGAAATCTGCCTTTACAAAATCAGGATTGTCCCTTGACAGAGCCAGATAGCCTATATATATCACTGATTGACGTGAGCCAGGGATATCAACAAAATAGATTTGAGATTTCTCAGGATCAGGTGGAACAGGGTAAGTATTCCATTTTACTTCTTTGGTTTTCCATTCCGTTTCGAACGGTTTGAGGGCTGCAAGAACCTGCTCTTCTGATACATTGCCGGCTATCAGAATTCTTGCAGCAGAAGGGGAAAAGTTCTTATCATAATAGGTTTTTAAATCATTCAGAGTTATTTTATCAATCGATTCCCTGGTCCCTCTTGTGTTGTAGCCGAAGATATGATCAGTACCGTATAGCAATTTATTGAACAACAGATTAGCTACACTTCTTGGCTGAGCTTCTGCCTGAATAATACTATTTTTTGTACGGATTTGTGCTATCGTATACTCTGCCGAGTCCCATCGTGGTTCAAGAAGGATCTCTTTCATGAGAGCCAGTGTCTTATCAAAGTTTCTGGAAAGTACGCTTGCATCCATTGATATTTCTTCCCGTCCGGCATACATATTGATGCTGGAGCCAAGGAGTTCAATCTCTTCCTCCAATTCTTCCGGTGTCCTGTTTTTTGTTCCCTGAGGAAGGACGCTTGCAACCATTCCTGCAACCCCCGGCAGAGCGATTTTATCCTGGTAAACACCGCCATTAATTATAAGGCTTATATTCACCAGTGGTAGTTCTTTATTCTGAATACCATAAACCTGGATGCCATTTGATAATGTGGTTTTCCATATCCGTGGTACATTAACGTCCGGTTCTTTCCCTGCCGGTGGTTCAACAGTCCTGTCTATGGAAGAAGAAGTCTTTACGATTTTTTCCTCTACTGTCTCAGCAATCTTAACCTGGCTGGCTTCATTGATATTCTCCTCCTTAACACCAGCAGGAACCGAATTTTCAGCAATCATTTCAGGCTTTCCTTTAGGTACAAAGCTGGTGACAACATGTGGCTTACCTTTAATATACTTATCATAAACCATTTTCACATCATTAAGGGTAACAGCTTTTATGTTTTCAATATCCTTTACCATAAATCCCGGATCATTAAGGAAGGTGTTATAAAAGGCGAGCTGGATCGATTTACTGAAAACACTACCGATTCCGTCATAGAAATTCTTTTCACTTGAAGCCTTAACCCTTTCAATATCTTTTTCAGTTATACCTTCCTTTTCGAAACGGTTAAAAGCTTCAGAAACTGCATCTTCTATTTCTTTAAGGGTTTTTCCTTCATTTGCCCTGATAGTTACTGTAAATTCACCTGTGAGCTCGCCGGAATTATTATATGCCGATGTTCTTGAAGTCAGTTTCTTTTCTTTTACAAGTACCTTATACAAGGGAGCTTTCTTTCCGTCGGCAAGTATTTTTGCGAGAAAATCAAGAGCATAAGCATCTTTTTGATAGGCCTGAGGGACCGGCCATACCGGGTTGATCTCCGGGACATTTGCAAAATTGTCCTCATGATACAGCTTTACAGTTTTCTCCAGAGACGGAATCATTGCTGAACGTGCAGCAACTTCGCCATGTGATTTGATCTCACCGAAATATTTATTTATCAGCAGCTTCACCGAATCAGGATTGAAGTCGCCGGCAAGAACAAGAGTGGCATTATTTGGTCCGTAGAAATGCTCGTAGTAGCTCTTCACATCGTCAAGAGTAGCGTTCTTAAGGTCTTCCATTTCTCCGATCACCTCCCAGCTATAAGGATGATTTGCCGGGTAAAGGTTCTTACTGATTACATAATCTGTAAATCCGTATGGTGAATTATCTTCCCCCTGTCTTTTCTCATTCTGAACTACATTCTGCTGAATGGCAAGTGAACGCTGGGTAACAGAGTTTATGAAGAATCCCATACGATCGGACTCAAGCCATAATACTTTTTCCAGAGCATTCTTAGGGAACATCTCAAAATAGGCAGTTATATCACGAGTCGTAAACCCATTATTATTTCCTCCTGCACCTTCAATAATCTTGTCAAATATTCCTGTCGGGACATTCTCCGAACCTCCGAAAAGCAGATGTTCAAAGAGATGGGCAAATCCCGTCTTCCCGGGTACCTCCCTGCTGGAACCGACATGATACATGATTGCATATGAAATCATCGGATCAGAATGATCTGTGTGAAGTATTACCTGAAGCCCGTTAGGCATAACAAATTTCTCGTAGGAAATATTCAGTTTGTCTTTTTCAGGAGTCCTGGTGCATGCCGTACTTACCAGTACAATAGCTAGTATCAGTAGTATCTTATTGAAAATCACAGACATATTCATTTTGATAGTTTTAGGGTTAGAAATTTAAAATTTTTGAAATT
>JBGOZX010000218.1:0-6140 GCA_041480425.1 Bacteroidia bacterium | reverse complement strand
TATTCTCATTTTTCTCTTGCCCATAATTCGTTTATATATGTAATAAAAGTACTTTATACATACCAAAATAGGAGGATAAAAACACTTTTTGTCTTTTCATCTCTTGTAAGCAAAGTTAGACCTTGTTTATGCCAAAGTCAATTTTATTTTAACGGGCAAGTGTACTTGGCAATATGCCCAGGTAGACAGTGCTGAGTGGGAGGATTTTGTGTAAAAAACCCCCATGACGAGGGCTGGTTTCATTATATTTAATATAACATCTTCAGATGTGTGGAATATATAATATCTCCCTTTATTTAAAGCTGCGAAGGTGTGGTTAAGGATTGCCGCCAAATCAAATTTCCTTCCACTTAGGAAGGAACAGATCTTTGATGCGGATGTCATCACTTGTCAATGTAACCACAACGTAGAGAATTGACCATGTTAAATCTACTATACCTGTCCACCAAAGGTTTGTCTGAAAGCCATCAACACCCCAAATATAGGAATATAATAAAACTACATAAAAGATCCTTCCTATCATGACAGAACCGATAATAAAGAGATACCTTTTCATATTGAAAGAGGAGAGGATTTGCAGATATGCAAAACAAAAAAAGAATGAGGCGATAAATATTGAATAAAAACTGTGAATGGGAGGAACTGATTTTGCAGACCCAAATAAAAATGTAATCCCTCCAATGGTGTCCCATATTCCACTGAGGAAAAAGATAATTGCCATAGTTTTTAAGGATTTTGCTGCTGTCATGGTTTTACTCCTTTCTTTTGTGAATTGAATGTCCGTATAATTATCTAATGTAATTTATGCCAGTAACAGAAAGTAAATACAAAGTTACACCAGCAAAAAGCCAAATTCAATTTTATTTTTAACACAGTTTAATTCTATAAATATAAAGACCCCGGAGCTGATCTCCGAGGGCTGGCAATAAGTTATTGTTATTATAAGTAAATTAATTTGATAGATTTTGAAGTGATCCAATTTTTTCCCAAGAAGGATCAGCACTCATAACAACGATAATATAAATCTGATCACCTTTTTGCAGAAGAACTGTAGTATTTTTTAATTCAGCGCTAATTTGTTCTGGTGTTAGCTTATACATACCACCTGTTGCCGCATCAACTACCAATCCCATTATCACACCGAAAATAATATTGCCTGCAATCCAACCATCAACCTTTTTAACAATATTTGTTTCGTATGGCAGGTAGCCAGCAAGCTGAATCTTGACTGTATAGTTATTTTTTCTCTCAAGGTTTACTATAATAGGGGTTGCGCCTTTATTCTGATCATTTATTATTACGCCAGCTCCAGATGGGCTGCTTGTAAATGAAATATCTTGTCGTGTACCATGTATAATAGTTGCACAATTTGTCAATAACCCACAAGTTATTACCATAATTAAAGTTTTTGTTGTTTTCATGTTTCCAATATAATCATTGTTTTTTTAGACAAAATTAGTAGCAAAAAAGACCGGTTGTTAGCCGGGTCAAAATGACCTGTGTCACTCTTGGAAAAGGCTCATAAATGAAATAAAACCCCATACAATTCCAACCGCTGCTAAACTTCCTAATACTAACGTTGGAACAAGGATCGCAAATACTGTTTTCGTAGGAGCTGTTTTCTTTTGCACTATTTTTGTAACGCTCAGAGCAGGTACACTAAGAGTATTATTTTCAGTTCTGACTACCGAACCGTAAGATAGATATATGTGATTTTTAATTGACTTAGTATTATTATTCGTAATTGTCACCGGCTCGCCCGTTAGCATCCCTTCCGTTATGACTACGCTATAGACAGGGAATACGGAATTTCCAGAATGAATTAAATATATGTCCGATGGAGAAATTTCAGATACTGTAAGGGTCCTTGAACTATAACAACCTGTAAATTCTATCAAAACGAGGGAAATCAACAAAACAGAATTTATCCTCAGAAATTGGCTATAAGTTTTCATATTTAGATTTTAATATTGTTTCGGATAGAAAATCAGGATTTTGTTATATATGCAAAATTAAACTATCCTGATACCAAAGTCAACTGAGGGTCAGTTAATTCAAATGAATGGACAACCGGCAAGTACATTGATTATGTATATTACTTCTTCCTCAATATCCCATAATAATGACAGAAGGTGTTCAGGGTGAAAGAGTGTTGTTATGAAAGATGGTTTAAACAAATAGAGTTATCAATGTCAAAAAAACTTTCAATATTTGCCTCCCTATGTTCTGTTTTTTGGATTAGTTGTTTGATTAAAAAGATCGACCCGGTTTTACTGGTTGCAGTCAACAACCAGACATAAAAATTAAAGACATTTAACAATTCAAATACACAAGCAATAATCAGATTTTTTCAATCTTTTTTAGGATACAGAATTTCTTTTGCCTTTGACCTGCTCCACCATAAAAGGATTGCAAGCGCAAATACAATAATTGCTGGCAAAGCAGTAAACCACAGTTTCGCTCCTTCTTCACGGTTGATCAAAGCCCATAACAAGCCAAGACCGCAAAGAAGACATCCCAAAGCTATGGTTGTCACAAAGATACCCTGATGTTGCGGATTAACATAAACAAGAATAGCACCTGTTCCAAGAGCAATCAATACGCCCCCTGACCAGCGCAGCCAGCCATGAAACACTGGTTGTCCTCCGGACAAATTCACCAGAAAATCAGGTACAAACAGATAACCAATGCCATAGATAATAGATACTATAGCATAGGTTAACAAAACAACTTTTAAAAATCCAGCATTTTTATTTTCAGCCATACGTTATCCTCCTTATACTTTTACCGGGTCGATATTTTTAGATTTATTGTTTCATTTATAATAAGTTAATGAGATAAAGGTAAATCAATAAAAAGCCAAAGTCACTTTTATTTCGGATTTTACATCTTTTTCATCTTCTTTTAGAATTATACCCTCTGTCTTGTATTTAGGCTATACCTAAGGGTATATATGTTTTTTGATACTAAACTATCACTTTTACCTGTTATGCCGATACTGGAAGACATTTTAAAGACCCCTCAGGGTAAATATCATTAAACTTATCCCTCCCCTATGAAAATGATAACTTGCTTTTTGTTTTCAGGCAACAAAAGTATTATTGGTATAAAAACCAATTATCTCTTTCAAGATCATGTTTAATGATGTATTGCTTCCCACTGAGAAAGCAATAAAGTGAGAAGGAGATTGATTTTATTAAAGTTACGAGATAAATTCTATACAAGTCAAGTATTTATAAATAAAAATCCATCCACCCCATTACAATAGCTTTTAGACAATTGGATAATTAAGGTAAGCAAATTTCACAGTACTCGATTTTAAGTGTTAATTAATTTTCTTAAATTCAAATAGTAATTTAAATGAATTTTTTATTATTCACTTGACATTCAAAGTATAAATTAATACCTTAGTAGTTAACTATATTAAGTTTTTGTAAAAGTCTTACAATTGACAGACTGCAGTTTTACAATCTCTTTATAAGTTGGATCTTAAAGAAGGACGATTTTATTTATTAAAAACTGTTCGGTCTAATTGACAATGTGCTGATTGGATAACGGCGGGATAAGAATACATCATGTCGTGTTTCCGTGCATATTTAAGGCTATAGTCGGTGGCGGATTCATGGTTGAAAAAGGAGGAGAAAATGCCAAATGGAAGCCTAGATAGATTAATACCCGACCTACGCCGTTTGGATTTCGCGGCGATGGAGGAGTTGCGTCAGGCTCAGGGTGAAAACTTATTGCCTTGGAAGACAGTTAATCCGCCTCCCGGTACCTTCGATGCCTTTGACGTGGCATACACTGGTAGTGGAACGGTCGTGGCCGTCGGAGCAGCGGGCAAAGCATTTATAAGCGCTAACGGAGGAATGTCTTGGCAGCGCTTGAATATCCCAACAAAGAAAGATCTTTATGGGATTCACTTCTGGAGTTCAAGTGTTGGGCATATTGTCGGAGACAAGGGTTTGATACTTCGTACAATTGATGGCGGGAACACATGGTTCGATCCTCGTGCAGTAGCCAATTACCGAGATGATATTAGAAATTATGATTGCGCCTTCATAGACAAGGATCATGGCGTGGTTGTAGGTGGGGACGGTATTTCGGATGACTCCAGAATGGGGTTCATTAAATACACGATTGACGGTGGTGTAACATGGCATTCATCTTCACTTACTTCTTTTGAAGACTCTGCTTGGAACAATGGGTTGCCCGGAGTTATTCGTGCTGTCTGCTTCGCTAGTAACGGTACTGGAATTGCGGTCGGAGGAGGGTGGACTAGAGGACCTAGGTATGCAAACTGGGGGATGGTCCCTGTAATGCTTCGAACTACTGACAAAGGTGCAACATGGACCCGAATCCGTGGCACCACACATGGACTCAGTAACATTTGTACCTTCACCGATCCAACCACACATAGATGGCTTGCCACTCCAAACGAGCCGCGTATGCCAGTAATACGTTCTGAGGATGACGGCCTGACATGGCAAAATCCCTGTACCTGTTGCCTCTGTTGGCCTATATCCCTTCGAGGGGTGTCATTTCTAAATAAAAACCATGCGATAGCTTGCGGGTCTGAACGTATTGAATCTGATGATGGGGGCCAAACTTGGCAGTCCAAGTGTTATTTTGAAGGCGGTATTGAGGCAGTAGCTTTTTCAGATGAGTTACATGGGATCATCGTTGGGCCGTTCTCGAATATCTTCTTAACTGCCAGTGGTGGAGCCCATTGGGTGAGGTCTAATCAGTTTAAAAAAGTTCCAGCTACAGAGTGTGTAGCGATGCTTCAAGTGCATTTCTGGTCAGTGACTGAGGGCTATGCCTCCGGTTCTGGATTCATGTCAACCTCAATGCACAATCAGCCTGATGCGTCAGGATTGCTTAGCACCCATGATGGAGGAGTTTCTTGGTCTAGAACAGGGTCCGCTCCACCGGTGGGATTTCCTAAAGTGCTCCACTTTTTCAGTGCAGGAGATATCGGCCTGTGCGGAGGCTCTGGTGGACTGTACCGTACAACCTCCTCTGGGAGTCTTTGGATGCCCCTTCGTTCGTCAGATGGAGGACAAAGTTGGTCTGAGAGTATTACGGGAGACGTTCAACTGGAAGCCATAAGGTTGACCTTTTCAAACGATCAGAATGGGATTCTTCTTGGCATACCGCTTGGACAAGACAAAAGACAGGTCTACATGAGCCAAAACGGAGGTCAAAGCTGGTTGATGCGTCAATTGCCAGCAAGTGTCCAGAATTGTACGTTAACAGATGTCTCAATTAGTGGAACGAGTTCATTGTTGGTAATTGGCCGCGATTCAACTGGAAATGGATTTTTACTACGGTCCGGCGATGGTGGAATAAACTGGTCCACTTACCAACTTTCCGGCAGCCACTGGCCCACTAATCTTCACCGTGTCACTACCTCAGGCCAGACCGACACATTCTTCGTGCTCGACACATATGGCAACATATATCGGAGCGACAACCAGGTTGCATGGACACTACGAGGACACCTCCCCTCAGGTCCAAGTTATTATGATAACATTTGGTTCAAGCTATGGTTTTCGGATTCATCCAATGGTTGGGCGATAGGTGGAGGTAGAGATGTAATGTTTGAGAATCAAAGAAATTTGATTTATAAAACTACAGATGGCGGATCGAATTGGATTCCGGACCGGGTAACAAAAAAAGTATTGCTTTGGCTGAATGATATTACAGGGTGGTCGGGCAAGTTCGTTGTCGTCCTTGGTCCGAATCACATAATGCTTCGCAGAGAGCGCACATGATTAATCTCAAATGAAAAATTTATCTGGAGTTGGATCAAGGCAACTACTTGAAATGCTGAAGTAATGGTATGAAAACCAGTTTTTTAACTTTATAACACTAGGTCTTGGCATTGTAGTAAATTGATAATTCATTCTATCCTAGCAGTTTCATTATGGGAAATGATTTTGGCTAAGAAATATATAATTGTAAGAAATATTATTGCCATTTTCATTTTATACGGTGCAAAACTTTTAGGTATAGAAGGGGAAAAACTTAATACAATTCATTAGGATTTTGATTTTTCTGCAAAAAGTAGGCATATTTCTTAATTGGTTGAGTTCTAAATTTCAACAAATTAGATGAAAACAGTTATCTCATTCATGATG
>JBGOZX010000217.1:0-6173 GCA_041480425.1 Bacteroidia bacterium | reverse complement strand
TCTTCGCTTTCCATCGGCCGCCATGCTTCTACGCTGAAGCTTCAGCGCAAGCGTAAGGCTTGTCGCCTACGCTCCAAAGCTTCAGCGACGGAGCGCCGACGGCGCTGCGCGAAGCTCCAGCGAAGCAAAGTGGGGTTGGGGTAAACGAAGAACCGGAACGAAGTGGAGCTCGGCGAAGCCAAAATCAACAATTTCCCATTTAAAATCCCACATAGTAGATTTAGCTATTTCTGACTGAAAAGGGAATCAACAAATTCAAACGGATTAAAGATCAGAAGGTCATCAAGCTTTTCACCTATACCAATATATCTGACAGGTATTTTGAACTGATCGGAAATACCGATTACCACTCCTCCCTTTGCTGTTCCGTCGAGTTTAGTAATTGCGAGGGCAGTAACATTTGTAGCTGCCATAAACTGTTTCGCCTGTTCAAAAGCATTTTGTCCGGTTGATCCGTCAAGAACCAGTAAAACCTCATGTGGTGCGTCCGGCAAAACTTTCTCCATCACCCGTTTAATTTTTGAGAGCTCCGTCATAAGGTTAATCTTGTTATGTAACCGACCGGCAGTGTCAATAATTACCACATCATAGTTGCCTGCAACTGCCGATTTGACAGAATCGAAGGCAACTGATGCAGGATCGGATCCCATTTGTTGCTTTATAATGGGAACCCCTACCCTGTCAGCCCATATCTGAAGCTGATCTATGGCTGCTGCTCTGAAGGTGTCTGCAGCTCCCAGAAGAACTTTCTTCCCGGCATTTTTAAACTGATATGCAAGTTTTGCTATTGTAGTGGTTTTTCCAGATCCGTTTACTCCTACTACCATAATAACGTGAGGAAAAGTCTGAAAAGTTGACGAGAAATCATATTCAGGGCCAGAAAGATCTTTATCAAGAAGAGAAACGATTTCTTCTTTCAGGATCACATTTAGTTCGCTGGTATTAAGATATTTATCTTTGGCTACCCTTGCTTCGATACGATCGATGATCCTGAGAGTAGTTTCAACACCAACATCGGAAGATACAAGCACTTCCTCAAGTTTATCAAGGACTTCCTCATCGACTTTTGATTTTCCGACAACTACCCTGGATAATTTGGTGAAGACGCTCTCTTTGGTTTTTTCAAGTCCTTTATTAAGGCTTTCCTTGTTCTCTTTTCCCGGGAAACCGAACCAACCCATTATTGAATTAATTTATTAAAACGCAAATATAAAAAAAGCTTTCTTCGGCAAGGAAGAAAGCCCTGAGGATTTTTTGTTAGTTGATAATGTTATTTCTTCATAAAGAAATCTTTAATGTGATCATTATGAACAACTTCTTCCTTAAACTGGTATGAGCCTGTTTTGTCTGACTTAGACATTTTGATGCATTTTGTAAAGAGCTTACCGGTACCAGTCTTTAGTGTTGCAACAACTTTCTTTGCCATCGTATATAATATTTATTTTATTTCTCTGTGAAGAGTATGCTTTTTTAAAACCGGATTATATTTCATCCTCTCAAGACGGTCAGGTGTATTCTTCCTGTTTTTTGTAGTAATATATCTTGATGTTCCGGGCTGACCGCTTTCTTTGTGTTCTGTGCACTCCAGGATTACCTGTTGCCTGTTACCTTTAGCCTTCTTTGCCATTTCCTATCCTGTATTAATAATTCAAAATATAACCTTTTTCTTTTGCTTCTTTAAGCACGGTCGAGAGTCCTTTTTTGCTGATGAGACGCATACCTGAAGTTGATATTTTAAGTGAAATCCATCTCTCTTCTTCAGGAAGGTAATATCTTTTTACAAAAAGATTCGGGTAAAATCTTCTTTTAGTCCTTCTTTTTGAGTGCGAAACGTTGTTTCCGACCATCGCTTTTTTCCCTGTAACCTGACAAATCTTTGACATTGATATGTATTTTACTTCTTAACTAACGTTTGTCCTTTAAAAATGAAGCGCAAAATACGTGATTTTTATCTGATTAACCAAATAATTGTAACTCTTTTTTTCAATTGTAAATAAAAATGGTCGTTAAACACTGATAATCTGTTTTCTAAGCAGGTTAAGTGCAGCCAGGGAAAATCGTTTTATATTTACTTTTCTGTCAGTTCCGAAAGTATGCTTTTCTGCTACAGTTCCGGATTCGGATGCCACAGCAATCCAGACTGTCCCAACAGGTTTTTCTACAGTTCCACCGTCAGGTCCTGCTATACCTGTTGTTGCAACAGCCCAATCTGTTTTTAAAAGTTTCCTTGCACCTTCTGCCATACCTTTAACGACCTGCTCACTGACAGCTCCATTTTTCACGATAATATCTTTTTTAATGCCAAGTAATTGAATTTTAATAAGATTGTCATAAGCAATAACCGATCCTTTGTAATAGTTTGAGCTGCCCGGTACACTTGTAATCATATGTGCAATATTTCCACCTGTGCAGCTTTCAGCAGTGCAAAGAGTTCTTTTTTTATTATTGAGAATTTTCCCGATAACCATTTCAAGCGACTCTTCATTTTCCCCGTAAATCAATTCAGGAATGATTTTGTAAAGTTTTTTAACCTGGTCTTCAATTAATTCTGAAATTATCTTATGATTTTTCCCAATGCCAGTCAGTCTGAGTTTAATAATTCCAAAAGAGGGCAGATATGCAAGTCTGATGTTTTCCGGAAGTGCAGCTTCAAAGTTGATAAGAATCTCTGCAAGCTTAGCTTCTGGAGTCCCATATGTCATTATATTTCTGTGAATTATAATATGTGATGTAAAGCGTTTCTTTAGCTCGGGAAGAACATGTTCCGTCATAATATATTTCATCTCGTTTGGGACACCGGGCATCGAAATAAATATTGTTCCCTCCTTTTCGAACCACATCCCGGGAGCTGTTCCGACTACATTTGTAAGAACCCTGCATGATTCAGGAATCTCAGCCTGCCGCCTGTTATTTTCATTCATTGGGAAATTACGACGGCGCATCATATTTTCGACCATGCTTAGAACTATATTGTTCAAGACCAGCCTGGTGTTAAAGAATACACAGAGAGTCTGTTTCGTAATATCGTCGCTTGTAGGTCCCAAACCACCTGTTATAAGCACAACATCTGATTTTCCCTGGGCTTCTGAAAATGCATTTATAATATCCTTACTGTTGTCGTGTATAGATGTTTTCTTTTGAATATCAAAACCTGCAAGACTCAATTCAGCTCCTATCCAGGCTGAATTGGTATCGATTGTCTGACCGATTAAGAGCTCGTCTCCTATTGTAATTATTTCTGCTTTCATGATTAGTTCATGCGAAAATAGGCAGCAAATGTAATGAAAATTGAATGAAAAAAAGACCCGCCTTCGCTTAAGCCAGGGCGGGTGAGAGCAGGAAACGGGGGAAAAGAAATTTGCAAATCCTGATACGGCTTGTTATCATTTATACACATATTCAGCTTCCCCGTTTACTTTTATTGGGTAACCATTCGCATTATATTCATATGTGTTATTAATTATCGACACTTTCTGTGTCCACTGGTCAACTTCAAAATAAACTGTATATGTCTTTTTCGTAATATTGTTCTGATTGGTAAATTTACCCGGATCCATTAAACGTTTAAATGCCTGAAAAGGATTATGCATATTATCAAACTCATATTCAGTGGTTGTCCATAACTCGACAATTCCTGTTGATGGCACATAGTATTTTGATTCTTTAATTAAATTCACTTTTCCATCATATATATAATCTATGTAAAAGGATATTGCATTCTGCCAATACATAGTTTGCCTGCTTATTCTGTCATTCTCAAGTGTATATTGTGAATATTCCGAATTATTGACAGATGGTCGGCTATAAGTTATTCTGGTTAATTGTTCATTACTGTCATATTCAAATCCTTTTGTGAGGCTCCTGGCAGTATTATCAGGATTAACCCATTCTTTTCGATTCATGGCAGTTTCAACGACGGTACTGCTACTGCTGAACATAGCAGGATCAATATAAAAATCAGATGTTGTTAAAAGGTTATTGTCGGTATAAGAATGTCTGGTGTAAGTGAATTTGCTTTTTTCTTCAGTTACTAAATTAGCCTCATTATATGAATACTCCATATTTGTAACACCGCCAGTCATTACTTTACTCAGTAACGGAATATCGGTATTCTCGACAATTAACTGTTTATCTTTTTCACAGGAAAAGAAAATGAGAGAAAAGAAAAACATTAATGCTATCTTTCTCATGATATTAGTTTTAGTGTTAATATTTTCACAACAAAAATCGAGCCAGTTTACAAGTACGAAAGGCAAGTAACTGTATCGTTTATCAGGGATCAGGTTCTATTAAAGTCAAGTTATAGACTTGCAAGTCGTTTCCAGTTCCTCTTTGGAAAACCATATTTTCTCCAGATTGAACCAGAGTATAATCTCCACTCAAAAGGCAGTCAAATTTAACACCAGTAAGTTCTCCACATTGGCAATCAGGAACGACAGGTAAAACTGTTGCGTTAAAAGAAATAATGTTGTTCTTTATTTTGTATGTCCCTTTTGTTACACACGGAAATTTCTGATTATATACTCCACCTGATGGAACTTCTGAATAATTACTTCCATCTATAATAATTGCTGTCCAAGTATGTTGTCCTTGATTACTAAAAGAACCCTCATAATATCCGTCAGTTGAAAAAGTATCCTGTTTTTTACAATCTGAAAAAATAAAGATTAAGGTTAGAATCATTAATATGATCTTCATTTTCATATTATTAGGTTTAGTGTTAATGTTTTCACAACAAAAATCGAGCCATTAGCACACCAAAGTTCGAACATTATTGCATGAAAGTCAATATGTACTGTGCTTTTTCTTGACATTCTCTCCCAAGTTCATCAAATAATCAAGAGAAGCAAGGCTCCAAAGCCAATATTCACCATCGTATTACATATTATGTGATCTCTGCAGGGGAACAATGCTATTCGCATCATCAAAATTGAAAATAAATCAAATGAATAGTTTATCAGGAAGGAATAATGACCCTATCCCGGCAGGTATAGACCAGTATCAGCGACGCAAAATGTTGCAGGATCAGGTACGTAAACTTCGAAAGTCACCGGATACATCCCGGATGTACTCAATACAGGTGCCAGCATTAAGAGCAACCTATTATCAAAAAACATTGAAGCTGCATAAAGTAAGGGTATTGGAACTTCAAAAAATGTACCCTGGTTATGAAATAATAATTAATAAGTGAAATTATGAAAAAAATTATTACTGATAAGTTGCTGAATTTTAGCCAATTTAGTAAGTTACATAGGCTGAGCCGTCCCACTACAGATTATTTAATCCGGCAAGGATTGTTACCGACAACAATGATAAGCAGACGGCTTTTTATAGACACAACAAGTGAAAATGTTATCAGGAACGCTTTAAAAACCTGTACTGGCAGAGGAAATTGGAGGAGACCCAGGTCGTATTACTATTGAAAGTGCAAGTCTTACACACGGGAGTTAGGGTCGAGGTTACAACATGGGGGCATAGGATTTTAGACCCCCATTATCCCTTATATGATTGAAGAATGAATTATAATGTATGCAATAAAAGAAATAAGAATATCCAAAAATATTTTATAACTTAGTTCAAATTAAGGAAAAATTTCTATTTTATATTCTCTAATTCAAGCCGTTTTGTTTTTTATGAAAAGTTTTAAAAAAAGTATAAAGATATTTTTAATATAAAAAATATTATTATATCTTTGTGTCAACATGCTCACCCCGCTTCCCGATTGAACAGCGCGCTAAGGGTGGGCTTTTTATTTAAATGCAAATGCCCAAGAAATCCTATTCTAAACCTCCACTTACTTATTCGAATCAGCTACAACAGTTAAGGAATAGGGGATTAAAGTTTGATAGCGATTCAAAAGCAATACATTTATTAGAGAAGATTAGTTATTTCAGATTAAGTACTTATTGGTATCCTTTGTTAAAGGATAAACAAAACAAGTTATTTAAAAAAGATGCCAAATTCCAAACGGCTTTTCGTTTATACTGTTTTGACCGACAACTTAGAAAACTAATACTTGCAGAATTAGAAAAAATTGAAATCGCAGTTAGAGCTAAGATGATTTATGTTTTATCGCATAAATATAGTCCGACTTGGTATTCTGATCCAAGCCTTTTTTCAGATCCAGCAATATTTAATAAGACCTTATTGGAAATTCGATCCGATTTTTCGAG
>JBGOZX010000216.1:0-6199 GCA_041480425.1 Bacteroidia bacterium | reverse complement strand
GTGTATCTCTTGTAGAAATTCTCCAGATATTTCTCATAACCTTCATTATATGGACTTTGTATCGATCTACCGGAAGGTGTATAATACCTTGCAATCGTGAGTCGGATCATGGAACCATCGGTAAGATAGAAACCGTTCTGAACTAATCCTTTTCCAAATGTTCGCCGTCCGACAATGATTCCCCTGTCCCAATCCTGAATCGCACCGGCAAAAATCTCACTTGCCGAAGCTGAACTCTCATCAGTCAATACAGCTACTCTTGCTGAGGATAGACTCCCTGCACCCGCTGATGTATAGTCCTGTCTTGGAGTTTTACGTCCATTCAGGTAAACAAGTAATTTCTTATCCGAAAAGAGTTTTTCCGCTAATGCAGTTGCAGCAAGCATATATCCTCCGCCGTTCCCCCGCAAATCGAGAATAAGGTTCTTCATGTTACTTTTCTGTAAAAGAGCTAAAGCATCTGAAAATTCTTTTTCAGTTGTGGCAGCAAACTTATTGAGTTTGATGTACCCTGTCTCATTATCAAGCATATAAGCAGCATCAAGGCTGTTAATTGGAATCTTATCCCTTATAATTGTAAAATCGAGAATATCTTTTTCTCCTTTTCTGAAGATATTCAGATTCACCTTGGTACCCTTCATACCCATAAGCCTGCTGCGGACACCTGTGGTTGAAATACCTATACCAGTTACTTTTTCACCATCAATAGTAATTATCCTATCGCCGGCATGTAAACCAACCTTCTCTGAAGGTCCCCCCGGGATAGGTTCAATAACTATTATAGTGTCGCGAAGCAAATTAAACTGGATTCCGATCCCCTCAAAATTACCATTGAGTGGTTCATTCATCTCCTTTACATCCTTAGCTGAAATATATACTGAATGCGGATCCAGGTTTTTTAGTATTTCTATTATTGCTTTTTCAGTCAGTTTGTCAAGATCAACGCTGTCTACATAAAATGCGTCAATAAGACCCAAAGTCCTGCCAATTTTATATGTACCCTCATTCAATACCTGGGCATAACCCGATTGAAATACGAATACAAGACTTATTATAGCTAATGAAATTGCCGATATATATTTTTTCATAATTTGATTCTCAAGTCTTTTTATTATCCAACAATTAAATATCTCTTTTGTTTATATGGTTTACCGGGACAGAGACGCCCAAATTGGGCGTCTCTGTTATTCCCATTCTATAGTTGATGGAGGTTTTGAGCTTATATCATAAACTACACGGTTAATACCTTTTACTTTATTTATTATCTCATTTGAAATTGCTCCGAGAAAATCATATGGTAAATGTGACCAGTCGGCAGTCATACCGTCGGTTGATACCACTGCCCTCAGGACAACCGCATATTCATATGTCCTTTCATCACCCATTACACCTACCGATTGCACAGGAAGAAGTATCACTCCTGCCTGCCATACAGAATCGTACAATCCATGTCTTTTGAGCCCTTCAATAAAAATCTCGTCAGCATCTTTCAGCATTTCCAGTTTTTCCCTAGTTAATTTCCCCAGCAAACGGATTGCCAGACCAGGCCCCGGGAATGGATGTCTTTTAAGGATAAAATCTGGCAATCCTAGCGCCTGCCCTACCCTTCGAACTTCATCTTTGAAAAGCAGCCGCAGGGGTTCAACTACTTTAAGGTGCATCTTTTCAGGAAGTCCACCAACATTGTGATGTGATTTTATTGTTGCAGATGGACCGTTAACTGAAACAGATTCAATAACATCCGGATAAATTGTGCCCTGGGCCAACCACTTAACATCCTTAACTTTATGGGCTTCCTCATCAAAGACCTCAATAAAAACCCTGCCGATGATCTTTCTTTTTTTCTCAGGATCACTGACCCCTTCAAGTTGATCAAGGAACCTGTCACTTGCAGGCACTCCAATAACATTAAAACCGAGACCAATATATGAATCAATAACTTTTTCAAATTCATTTTTTCTGAGGAGTCCGTTATCAACAAAAATACAAGTAAGGTTTTTTCCAATTGCCCTGTGCAGCAGAGAAGCTGCTACAGAAGAATCGACACCACCAGATAAACCAAGTATTACTTTGTCGTTCCCCAGCTGCTTTCCAAGATCAGCCACTGTTGACTCCACGAATGAATCAGGTGTCCAGTTTTGCGAACAACCGCATATACCTGCCACAAAATTTTTAAGCATCTGGCTACCTTCTCTGGTGTGATACACCTCGGGGTGGAACTGGATTCCCCAGGTCTTTTCTCCGGTTATTTTATATGCTCCTGCTTTAACATCGGCTGTAGAACCAGTTATTTCGTACCCTTTTGGGATCCGTTCAATTGTGTCTCCATGCGACATCCATACCTGAGTACCTTGTTTAACATTTTTAAAAAGAGGATCATTAATATCGAGGCGAATAAGATTTGCCCTGCCGTACTCACGGCTTTTGGAAGGCAACACCTCTCCTCCAAAATTTTGTACAAGATACTGGGCTCCATAGCATACGCCAAGCAAAGGTATTTTACCTTTAATTCCTGAAAGATCCGGTTTGGGGGCATTATTATCGCGTACCGAAAACGGGCTTCCTGACAAGATTACACCCCTTACAGATTTATCAGGAGCAGGAAAATGATTGAATGGATATATCTCACAATAGACATTAATCTCTCGTATTCTTCTGGCTATCAACTGAGTATATTGTGATCCGAAATCAAGTATTAATATTTTTTCCTGCACACTCAATAGGTTTTTATTATCTGATCATCGATTATTAAATGACATTTTTTGAGAGTTCCAAAGATAGTTAATCTTTTATTACAGCCGGGCAATATTCCCCACGTCATAAGTGGATCCGTCAATTGCAGGAATTGTATTGGGGAATTGTGATCTTGTTTCATTGACCAGGACTGATATGTCTTTGTAACGTGCAGAAAAATGGCCAATAATAAGTGTTTTGACATTTGCATCCACTGCAACTTTAGCTGCATCGAGTGTTGTCGAGTGGCCTGTCATTTCTGCAAGTTCACTCATGCTTTTGTCAAAGGTAGCCTCGTGATAAAGAAGATCAACTTCTTTTACGAATGAAGCAAGGCGGCTGAAGTATCTGGTATCGCTGCAATAGGCATAAGACAAAGGAACAGGCGGAGGGATTGTTATATCTTCATTTTTAATTAATTGACCGTCTTTTGTAACAAAGTCTTCTCCTTTTTTTATTGCACGAATTCTTACTATCGGAATTTCGTACTTTGAAATGGACTCTTTGATTATATTACGTTCGTTATTCTTTTCTCTGAATAGAAAGCCATAAGCTTCTACCCTGTGTTTAAGGGGGAAAGATGAGACTGTAATGTATTTATCTTCAAGTATCATAACAGGGTTCTTTCCTGTGAGTGCTGTAAAATTAATTTCAAAATTAAGGTGAATATCAAAATCATTCAGATGAGACTGGAGCATTTGCTGATAGTTTTCAGGAGCGTACAGATGAACCGGGTTTTTTCTTCCCATAAGATTAAAGGTTGACAACAATCCGTAAAGTCCGAAAATATGATCCCCGTGAAGGTGACTGATAAATATGTGATTAATCTTTCCGAATTTAATTCTGCATTTCCTCAACTGCATCTGGGTGCCTTCACCACAGTCAATTAAAAACAAACGCTCATGTGCATTGAGCACATGAGCGGATGGATATCTTTCTGACGTCGGCAATGCAGAACTACTACCAAGTATGGTTAGTTTCATGGGCACTCTGCAATGCTATCTTATTTAAGATATCATTTTTTCAGCATCAGCAACTGATCCCGTAATAGTGAGTACAGTGTCGAGCTGTGAAATGGTAATAAGTCTTTCCACGGCTTCATTAAGTCCGCAGAGAACAAACTTGCCACCGGCATTTTTGCACAGTCTGTTTGCTACCAGGATAGCACTCAGACCGGAAGAGTCACAGTACTGACATTTTTCAAGATCCAGGATGATATTTTTCTCACCCTTTCCTGAAACAAGCACAAGTTCCGATTTAAGTGCAGGAGCTATGTGTGTATCAAGCTTTTCCGACTGAATCTGAATTATTGTGCTGTTATTCCGGCTTTCAATATTGAAATCCATAGTCATAAATTTAATAGCCTAAATTTAATTATTTTTTTCTATTTCTTGGAAGCTTTGTTCTCTTTTTCTTCCATTTCTTCTTTTAAAGCTGCAAGCTGAGAAATATCACCCAGAGTGGTTTTTTCAACATTTGACTTGGCTTTTCTGGAAGTTTTCTTAGGAGTTTCGGATTCAGTTTTCTTTATTGTTGTTTCGGCAGCTCTCTTTTCATCTTCATAAACTCTGCTGTGTGAAAGGATAATCTTTTTGGCCGATTTGTTAAATTCAATAACCTTAAACTGAAGTTTCTCATCAACTTTCGCAATTGTTCCATCTTCTTTAACAAGATGTTTCGGAGGGACGAAACCTTCTACACCATAAGGAAGTGCGATTACAGCTCCCTTATCGAAAACTTCAACAACAGTTCCTTCATGAACAGAGTCAACAATAAAGAGGTTCTCAAAAACATCCCATGGATTCTCTTCAAGCTGTTTATGGCCCAAACTCAATCTCCTGTTCTCTTTATCTATTTCAAGTACAATTACTTCTATTTCTGCATCAATAGCAGTGAATTCTGCAGGATGTTTGATTTTTTTAGTCCATGACAAATCAGAAATATGTATCAATCCGTCAACGCCTTCTTCAATCTCAACAAAAACACCAAAGTTTGTAAAGTTCCTGACTTTGGCAGTATGTTTTGAACCAACAGTGTATTTTTCATCAATATTCTGCCATGGGTCCGGCTTGAGCTGCTTAATACCAAGTGACATTTTTCTTTCATTTCTGTCGAGTGTCAGAATAACAGCTTCAACTTCGTCACCAACTTTCAGAAATTCCTGTGCACTCCGAAGATGCTGTGACCATGACATTTCCGAAACATGAATAAGTCCCTCGACACCTGTTGCTATTTCAACAAAGGCTCCATAATCGGCCATAACCACAACTTTCCCTTTGACTTTATCACCGACTTTCATATCTGGATCAACAGAATCCCAAGGATGAGGTGTTAGTTGTTTCAGACCGAGAGCAATTCTCTTTTTGTCATCATCAAAATCAAGAATAACCACATTTAATTTCTGGTCAAGCTGTACGATCTCTTCAGGGTGATTAACTCTGCCCCATGAAAGGTCTGTAATATGAATAAGACCATCAACACCACCGAGATCGATAAATACACCATATGATGTAATATTTTTAACGGTTCCTTCAAGAACCTGTCCTTTTTCAAGTTTTGCAATAATCTCTTTCTTCTGTTGCTCAAGTTCAGCTTCGATAAGAGCTTTATGAGAAACCACGACATTCTTGAATTCCTGGTTGATTTTCACCACCTTGAATTCCATTGTTTTGCCAACGAAAACATCGTAGTCACGTATAGGTTTAACATCAATCTGCGAACCTGGAAGGAATGCTTCGATTCCGAAAACATCTACTATCATACCACCTTTAGTCCGGCACTTTATGTAACCTGTGATTATTTCGTCCTTTTCAAGCGATGCATTTACTCTGTCCCAGGAATTTATTGCACGTGCTTTTTTGTGAGAAAGAAGAAGCTGCCCTTTTTTATCTTCCTGGCTTTCAACGTAAACCTCAACGGTATCACCTACATTAAGATCCGGGTTATAACGGAATTCGTTAAGACTGACTACGCCTTCCGATTTGTAACCGATATTGATTACAACCTCACGGGAAGTCATCTGAATCACCATTCCGGTTACAACCTCATCAACTGCTACAGTTGATAATGTCTTGTCATATAAAGCTTCGTATTCCTTATGTTTTGGCGAGTTATGAAGTTCTTCGCTTTCAAAGCTTTCCCAGTCAAATTCCTCAGCTGAATGATAACTTTTCATCTCTGCTTTGATCTCTTTGACTTCAATTTCTTTTTCAGGCTCAGGTTCGGGTTTAGATTTCTTAGGCCTTTTCTCTTTTTTGGTCTTATCAGTTTGCTCAGCAACTTCTGCTTCAACCGTCTCAACAACTTTTTTAACGGGTTCTGCAACTTCATTCAAAACAGCAGATACCTCTTCGGAAGTAATTATTTCTTCCTCAATTACCTTTTTTACAGGTTTTTCTTTTATCTCTTTAGCTTTTACCTGTTTTAAAGGTTTGAGACCATCTTCATTCTTTTTAACCACTTCTTT
>JBGOZX010000215.1:0-6220 GCA_041480425.1 Bacteroidia bacterium | reverse complement strand
TCCTGTATTTTCTGCCCGGAACACACGATAAAACAGAGATTGCTAACACAACAGCAACCAAAGTAAAAAGAATTGACTTTTTCATGATCTGAAAGAAATTTGTTGATATAACAGAAATTACTTGTTTTAAATTGTTATATGATTGTGAATAACCGGACAAAAATAAGAAAATCTGCGGGAAGCTTCAGCAAACACCCGGGAATAATAATTGTTATATTTGCACCTACAAATATTTTATTCATTTCCGAATGAACCTGGAGGAGAGCCTGCTATTTAAAATATCATCGCCTGAGGATCTCAGGAAGCTCGATCCGGCTGACCTTGTAAGGGTGAGTTCGGAACTTCGCCAGTTCATTATTGATGTAGTAAGTAAAAATCCCGGGCATTTCGGAGCCAGTCTTGGAGTTGTAGAACTGACTGTAGCACTTCATTATGTATTTAACACACCTTACGATAAGATTATATGGGATGTCGGGCATCAGGCTTATGGTCATAAAATACTTACAGGAAGAAGAGAAAAATTTTCAACAAACAGGAAATATAAAGGGATCAGTGGTTTTCCCAAAATGGCTGAAAGTGAATATGATGCATTCGGAACCGGCCATTCATCAACATCAATATCAGCTGCTCTCGGTATCGCAGTTGCCTCCCGGCGCAAAGGTGAAAAAAGACACGTTGTTGCCGTAATCGGTGACGGAGCTATGACTGCGGGCCAGGCATTTGAAGGTCTGAATAATGCAGGAATCACGAAGTCAGATATCATCGTAATACTGAACGATAACAACATAGCCATCGATCCTAATGTAGGAGCCCTGAAGGAATATCTTCTTGATATAGCAACAAGCAAAACCTATAACAGGTTCAGGAATAAAGTCTGGAATGTGCTGGGGAGGTTCGGGAAAATCGGACCGGATGCACGGACGCTTGCAAGGCAGGTTCAGGCAGGTTTTAAAAGCACTATCCTTGACCGGAGTAACCTTTTTGAAGGGATGAATTTCAGGTATTTCGGACCTATCGATGGACACGATGTTTTACATCTGACTCATGTTCTTGAAGATCTTAAAAGGATCCCTGGTCCGAAACTTCTTCACTGTCTGACTGTTAAAGGCAAGGGTTTTAAGCAGGCTGAAGAGAATCAGACTGTCTTTCATGCTCCCGGTAAGTTCGACAAAGAGACCGGAATTATCGTAAATCCGACAGACACCAATACTCCTCTTACTTACCAGGAAGTTTTTGGAAGAACAATACTTGAACTTGCACGCATTAATGATAAAATAACCGGTATCACACCCGCAATGCCAACAGGCAGCTCATTATGTATTATGATGAAAGAAATGCCTGAAAGAACGTTCGATGTTGGTATTGCTGAGCAACATGCTGTTACTTTTTCTGCAGGGCTTGCCGCACAGGGGATGGTCCCGTTCTGCAATATTTACTCATCTTTTATTCAGAGAGCATACGACCAGGTTATTCACGATGTGGCACTTCAGAATCTTCATGTTATTTTCTGCCTCGATCGTGGTGGTCTGGTAGGTGCAGACGGTGCCACCCATCACGGTTTTTTCGACCTGGCATTTATGCGCACCATACCGAATATGATCGTCAGTGCTCCCATGGATGAAGTGGAATTGAGGAACCTTATGTATACTGCACAGCTTGAAAAAATCAAAGCTCCATTCTCAATACGTTATCCGAGAGGCTACGGAATGTTCACCAATTGGCAAAAACCATTTACAGAAATAGAAATAGGTAAAGCCCGGATTATAACCGAAGGAGATGATATTGCAATTTTGAGTATCGGCCATCCCGGTAATTTTGTCACTGCTGCGGTAAAAAAACTTACAAACGAGGGAATCTCTGTTACACACTTTGATATGCGGTTTGTCGCCCCGCTCGATAAAGAGGCTTTGCATGCTGTCTTTAGAAAGTTTGAGCATATAATCACTGTCGAAGACGGAGTGCTCAGCGGAGGATTCGGAAGTGCAATTATCGAATTTATGTGCGACAATAACTACAGTGCTGAAGTCAGGCGACTTGGCATTCCTGATTATTTTGTTGAACAGGGCACCCAGGAAGAGCTGATAAGGGAATGTGGATTTGATGCTGAGAGTATTGAGAGGGTGATCAGGGAAATGGTGCAAAAAGGTACAAAGGCAAAAAGGTACAAAGGCGCAAAGGCACTTAAAAAAATTCCCCTCCTGGGAGGGGCCAGGGGTGGGTTAGTTGAAGAGGGTTGAAGAATGTTGAAGGGGTTTTAGGAATTGAGGGAGAGAAAAGGAGATGGGGAGAGGGGGAGAATAATATAACAGATGTTTTTTTTGTTCAGAAGTCATCTTTTTCTACTTTTGCTGTCCCGGTTTGAGTTGCCCGGATGGCAGGGGTAAGTGTTCTTTTTGTCCGGATGGCAGGGGTGAGCGTTAAGAAAACACCCGGTGGGTGTTTTTAGCGAGCAGCCAGCCTGCGGGGGTGGACAATTCCGCCATTCCTTATCACAGGCAGAGTTCTTTTTAAAGTATCGAAAATTACAATAACTACCAATGTAGGTTATTGCCCGGATGGCAGGGGTGAGCGTTAAGAAAACACCCGTTGGGTGTTTTTAGCGAGCAGCCAGCCTGCGGGGGTGGCCAATTCCGCCATCCCTTTTCACAGGCAGAGTTCTTTTTAAAGTATCGAAAATTACAATAACTACCAATGTAGGTTATTGCCCGGATGGCGGAATTGGTAGACGCGCTGGTCTCAAACACCAGTGGCAGCAATGCTGTGCCGGTTCGACCCCGGCTCCGGGTACTTTTTCAAACAAATAAAGCCTTGATACACAACAATATCGAGGTTTTTTTGTTTGTTGTTACTTAATTATTTTAATTTTTTTAATTTAATATTTTTATACGTCGGGATTACTGAATTAAAATTAATTACCTCACCACCATTTGTAAAAAAAATACCAGCTTTGTATTCTCTCAGAAGGTTTTCCCCGAGATTACTTTTAATCTGTAATGTTTGACCTTCTTTTACTATGGTTACTTTCTGAGGATGAAACCCAAAAGTAACCGCAAGCTTAGCATACCATTTAAAATCCATTCCATTGAATATCATTGAATAGGTCCCGATATATTTTTCCCAATCTGCTTTGTAAAGTGTATCGCTTGAGCAAAATTGCTTCTTAAAAGCATTAATTTGGTTTGATTTATTGAAATAATTCC
This sequence comes from Bacteroidia bacterium, assembly GCA_041480425.1. Lineage (GTDB taxonomy): Bacteria > Bacteroidota > Bacteroidia > Bacteroidales > VadinHA17 > LD21. The sequence continues at coordinate 3,020 of JBGOZX010000215.1, read as the reverse complement.
CATTAATGTCAATAAACTTGCTGGTTATTGAATTATTTTTTACCAATTTCATGTTTTTAATATAATTTTTCAAGAGGCTCTCGCAGAAATCGAAGGTATTACTCTGTTTATTACAAAGTATTATTGAACCAATATTATATTCGGGGTACCAAAGAAATGACGCACTATAACCATAACCGGAACCATTATGATTGATGAAATAAATGCTATCGATTTTATCTATGTAGGTTCCTAATCCGTAATTATGAAACCTGATAGTGTACATATCATATAGATATTTATTATCAATCAGGTTTTTGTTTTTTAATTCTCCAAAATTCATTTGAAGTTGCACATATTTAATAAATTCAGATAAGTTTGTGTAAACAGAACCTGAACCGATTAATGGGATATTATAGTGCTTAGTCTTTACAGATGAAATTGCTCCTTCAGTTTTATTGGTACTTGTCAATATTATGTTGTCATCTATGGTCGTTAGTGTCATTCCCAAAGGTTCAAACACTTTTGATTTTAAGTAGTAAGGATATTTAATACCACTTACTTGTTCAACAATTTTTGCAGCCAGATCCAGACCTAAATTTGAATATGAATAATCTGTACCAACTGGAAATTTTAACCAGGTTTCACTTATACTTTTTAAGTGGTCATCAAAGGAACATGGGGCATAATCATAGTTATTGCCAACAGGGGCTTCATGAGTAAATCCTGCACTATGAGATAGCAACATTCTTAAGGTTATTTTTTTCTCAGGATTAACTTCAAAACAGCTATTTACTTTGAATTCAGGTAAATAGTTTGCAATAGGTAAATCTAAATTAAGCAAACTATCCTGAACTGCAATCATAACAGCCAGAGCAGTGATATTTTTCGAGATGGATTGGATGCTAAACAGGGTTTCATTGTCAATCTTATAACCATAGGTAGAGTTACCAAGACATTCTTGCCAAATTACTCTGTCTTTATCAAAAATTGCGAAAGCTAATCCTTTAATATTGTCGCTTTTCTTAAATTTCAATAATGTTTTATGATTCTGCTCAATAATGTCATTTGATGCAGAATCTGTTCTTTTTAAAGGTTGTGCTTCACAACCAGTCACAAAAGATATTGTAAAATATATGAATGCATATTTAAAAAAATATTTTCTCATGGTTTTTAGTTTTAAATGCGCCATCGCTTAATAGTGGTCTATACACAATCTTATTACGAACACAGCAATATCATACCATGATCAGGTGATACCGGCGATCGCCTTTTCGGCACGAAATGATTGGCCTGATCGGATGATCCGATTACCCTGTGGAATACAGGTTACTTCTTTGAACCTTTTAAAAGTTTCTCTGCCTTGAGCCAATCATCTTCAGAGGTTCCTTGTTCTCCCCGTGCCATTCTTTCTTTGTAGATCTCCATAGCCTTATCACGAATTTCTTCTTCAATTGAGCTGGGCTTGCTAGTGGTAACTTTCTTGCTCCTGCCTTCACTTCCGGTTTCTGAAGTTTTCTTTTGTTTGCTGGTTGCCTGAGGTTTTGTAGTTTTCATTATTCCCAATTTTATCCGATTTAAACTCGTCGATATTTGTATTAAATTCACTTCATTAATTTTATATAACTTAAATATCTAATTTGAAGTATCTGAACCGGAATTAATCCATCAACATTTTATAATGTATTCCTAAAAGAATTTGAATCTTGCCGAACATTCCTTACATCAAAATTAAACCTTAGATTAATTTAAAACAATTTTTTTTGTTTAAAATAAAAATCCATCCACCCGAGAATCAACTCAGATGGATGGAATATAAAATGCAACAGAGCAACCCGAACAGCTATAAACAGGCGGAACAACAAAAATCCATTATAAACGCATATAATGCTGAGGGCAGGAAAAGGTCATCATTTGAAGTTTTCAAGTAATTCCAGCATGCAACCGAGGTCCTTTGATGCGTCGATATAACTGTAGGCACCTCCATCCCAGCCGCCATGCTGAACTGTAGGCATGTCCTGTAATTCGAATTCCTTTTCCACCCCGTCAATGTTCTTTACCTCAAAAGCGATGTGGTGAATCCCTTCACCATATTTATCGAGGAATTCCTGCCAGGTACTTTTTCCACCAAGCGGCTGGATCAACTCGATTTGCAGATTGTCCATCGCAAAAAAGGCCAGTTTTGCTTTTGCATCTGAGGGATTTCCTCTATAATGCGTTGGCCTTGAGAAATGGGATCCTGCAATACTCACTTCAGGAGCCTTCACTCCCAGCACCTGGGCCCAGGCGTTACGGGCTTTGTCAATATCTTTCACAACAACAGCAACCTGAGTAATGGTTTTGGAAGCAATTATTGGTTTTTGTTCGTTGTCCTTTTTAGAATGGAAAGAAACTGAAACAAGGCTAATTGTCAGTACAATGATTAGCAAAATGTTTTTCATGGCTTTCAGATTTTTATAAAATGGTTTTTACACAAATGCTTTTCTCACAAGTAAAAATACAAATTTTTCAAAACCATCATTCGCAAAACTAATGGAAATATACTCAGCAACCTTCCTTAGACCAGTACCCCAAGTTGCTCTACTATGAAGTTCGTCACCCACACAAGTCCCCATTTGAGGGACCTGGGGAATGGAATTAGCACTGCTGATTTTCTGGGGTTCTTGAGATATATTAATAATGAGGTAAAACGCTATTACTAAGCAAATATAAAGCTTAGATTACTTTAATCCTCACTCCTTAAGACTGGATAGGACAAAAAAATTGTCTTAAGTTATACTAATGTCAATTTATTGAATATCGGGTATAATTCAAAGATTTAATTTGCAAATACTGTGACAAATTGCCAACCAAAGCCGTAGGGGACGGCTGGACAAATTGCATATAGCACCCAATTGTAGCGTTCCGTTGGTTACTAATCCCTTATACAGCGAACAGATAAACCATTCTTCTTATTTGGGCTGACTCTGATCACACCTGCGTAATTGAAATCCAGATCCCGATACCAGGCTGTACTGTTATCAGAACCCCACCAGAAACCG
>JBGOZX010000214.1:0-6221 GCA_041480425.1 Bacteroidia bacterium | reverse complement strand
CTATGCGGACAGATTTCGATGATGCTCTCGAAAACATTAAAACCGCCTATAGCTTATGTAAAAACGAATCAAATAATACTATTAAAGTGCATGTCTTAATGGTTTACTCACTTGCTTTATACGGACGTGGAGATGTTGCCGGGGTTAAAAAGATGCTAAATGAGGCGGATAATATTCTAAAACAAAATATTATATTTCCCACCACTATGGCGATGTATATTGCCATGAAGGGACTTATGCTGATTGAACAGAATGAACTTGAAAAGGCCAATCATTTTTTTAAGGAAAATAGGTTAGAATTTGATAAAAAAATATCTTATTCAGATGAACATGGATATTGTGCTTATTCTCTTTTATTAATAATCGAAATGAAATTCGGTGAGGCGGAGATTATTCTTTCAAAATTATTGAAAATGGCACAAGCCGCAAATAGAATTGAGAGAATAATTGAAACTAAAGTGATATATTCCATTTTGAATAAGGCCAAAGGGGACAAAGAAAAAGCCTTAATAAACCTGATTGAAGCATTGGAGGATGCTGCCTGTGATAATATATTGATGTCTTTTGTTGTTTATCATTCTGGAATAAGCGATTTACTAAAAGAAGTTTACAAAATACAGGCAACTACAAAAACTAATATTCCTAAAAAGTTAATCGACAAGCTTAAACTCGCTATAGAAAAGAGAGAAAAATTTATGAAAAATAATTTAGGATCCGGGTTAAGCGACCGCGAACTCGACACACTAAAACTTATCGCCGAAGATTTAACTAACCAGGAAATAGCCGATAAATTGTTTATTTCATTAAATACCGCTAAAACGCATGTTAGGAATATTCTTCTGAAATTAGAAGTTGAAAACCGCTCACAAGCTGTAAACAAGGCAAAAGAACTAGGCATAATATAACTCCGCCGTCACATAATAATCCTTTTATTAAGTAAAATCATCCTCTTAAATCATCCTCAGGGATGATTTTTTTTTGATGGGAGTAGCCGACTTTTGACTAGGAATTTAATCAATAAGAATATGAAAGGCAAAACTAAAATAAAAATTCAGGGACATCTTGATAAAAAATGGAAGAACAGCTTTGAAGGTATGAAAATTAGTTATGAAGGAGACAATACCATTCTTACAGGAAATCTAAAAGACGAAGCTCATATGCACGGAGTTTTAAATATCATAAGGGATTTAAACCTGAAACTAATTTCGGTCAATTCGGTGGAAGGATAACATAATAAAAAGTTTTTTTAATAATTAAATATATCTGACAGATATGAAAAAGTTTATTTCAACAACATTAATAATTGCCGTGTTCACTACACTGGCTTTTAGTCAAAACCTCAAACAAACAGTAAGGGGTACCATAGTTGATGTCGATAGTAAATTACCGTTAATAGGTGCCACTTTAGTGATACTTGGTACCGACCCAATAATTGGTACGGCAACTGATGTGAACGGTGAGTTTAGACTGGAAAACATACCAATAGGTAGAATAGCAGTAAAAATATCTTACCTGGGTTATGAACCCAAAACCATTCCAGATATTGAAGTAAACTCCGGTAAGGAGGTAGTATTGGATTTAAGCATGCAAGAATCTGTCTTAAAAATGGATGAAGTTGTTGTTAAGGCATACAAAAATAAAGGCGAAGCACATAACGATATGGCGATGATCAGCGCCCGTTCTATTTCGCCGGAAGAAACAAAACGTTTTGCCGGAGGTTATGACGATCCTTCACATATTCTTGGAAATTTTGCCGGGGTATCTCAGACCGTGAGTGGTAACAACGATATCATCGTTAGAGGTAATTCACCTAAATATATACAATGGCGTTTGGAGGGAACAGAAATTACAAACCCAAATCATCAGATGGATCAGAATGCAACAATTGGCGGGTTTAGTTGCCTTAATAATAAATTATTGGCGGCCTCCGATTTTTATACCGCAGCATTTTCGCCCGAATATGGTGATGTGTTGTCGGGTGTTTATGATGTAAAACTCAGGCCAGGGAATAATGAAAAATCTGAAACTATGGCAGGAGTGGGTATAATGGGTACCGATTTTACACTCGAAGGCCCGTTTAAAAAAGGCTATGGTGGATCGTATATTGTAAATTACAGGTTCTCTAACATTGGACTCATTCAAACTCTTAAATTAGCCAACATTCCTGGGATTAAAACTACTTTTCAGGATGCAAATTTTAAGGTTGTGCTGCCAACTAAAAAAATGGGCACATTTTCTTTCTATGGATTTGGTGGATTAGATAATTTGAAAGTTATAGACGTACAACAAAATATTTGGCAAACACCCGGCAACAACCAAATGATGCCCGAAATTACACAGGATTTCGACAAGGGCAATTACCTCTCAAATATTGGGATGAACCATACCTTAATTATCAATAGCAAAAGTTATATTAAAACAACGCTTTCTTATTCAGCTATCGGCATGAACGATGAAGTTTTTGAGTCAACCATAATGGAAACTGATACCTTTGGAAGGAAATTAAATTATAGCAGCAGGATAAAAACCTCGACATACAAAGGGGCTATCACATACAGCAACAAAATCAATACAAAAAATAAAATTCAGATTGGTACAGTATATTCCCTTATAAATGAAAACAATAATCAAAGCCAACTTGAGACTGACAGGACTAATCGGTTTACATTAATTGATTACTATGGGAACATCACTACTTTACAGAATTTTGTAAGCTGGAAACACAATTTCAACGATGATATTTCTTTGGTAGCCGGTTTTCACAACATAAATGTGTTGCTGAATCATAAAAGTACAATCGAACCAAGGATTGCCATAAATTGGAAACTAGACAATACCAGTTCTGTTCACGCCGGATATGGCAAACACAGCACCATGGAAAACATCCACAATTATTTTACAAGGGTTAAACAGCCTGATGGGAGTATAACTGAACCCAATAAAAACCTCGATTTACTAAAAGCAGACCATTATGTGCTGGGATACGAGAAAAATTTTACAAAAAATTTAAGGGCAAAAGTAGAAGTATACTACCAGAACCTTTACAATTTACCCGTAGAAAATAACGACACAAGTTATTATTCAACCATTAACGAAAGTTCTGATTATAGATATGTTCCTTTAGTGAATAAAGGAACAGGTAAAAACTACGGCATTGAAGCTACCTTAGAGCGGTTTTTCAACAACCATTATTATTTCTTAATCAATGGTTCGTTGTTCGATTCAAAGTACAAACCATTAGATGGTGTTTGGAGAAACACAAAGTTTAATAGCAATTATTTAGTAAACGTATTGTTTGGGAAGGAATTTGATAAACTTGGCAGAAAGCAAAACAAAACACTGACCTTGAATGCAAAAGTTTTTTTCAGTGGTGGACAAAGGTACATTCCGCTATTACGTGATGCAAACGGGAATTTAGCCGTTGAACCTGTAAATAATCGGTTTTGGGATTATAGCAAGGCGTATGATAAAACTCTGGGTAATTTTTTCAAATTCAATTTATCTGTAAGTTATAAGATCAACAGGCCAAAAGCCACACACGAGATTTTTCTCGATTTGAACAACCTTACCAATAACCAAGGCAAATTATCCGAATATTACGATGCCAGCAAGCCTAACAAAATTGGCTACATTACTCAAATGCGGTTTTTACCTAACTTAATGTACAGGGTATATTTTTAAATAAAAACTAAAATTATGAATACAAACAAAATGAAAGCCGTTGTTTGTACAAAATTCGGTCCCCCTGAAGTTCTGCAACTCAAAGAGGTGGAAAAACCTACTCCCAGGAATAATGAGGTACTAATAAGAATATATGCAACAACAGTATCGTCAGGTGATTGTAGAATAAGGAGCTTAAATCTTTCAGGTGTTCCTTTCCTGCAACGCATTGTTGCCCGATTAGTTTTGGGAATTTCAAAACCAAGAAGACCTGTACAAGGCTTATGGCTCGCCGGTGAAGTTGAAACAATAGGTAAATCTGTCAAACGGTTTCATGTGGGAGATAAAGTCTATGCTCGAACTCCTGATATGAAGTTTGGGGCATATGCTGAATATGCATGTCTGCCTGATAAAAGTTTCATGGCATTGATACCGTCAAACCTTTCCTATGAAGAAGCGATTGCAATTCCATTTGGGGGAATTACCGCTTTGTTTTTCTTGAAAAAAGGGAATATTCAAAAAGGTAATAAAGTTATGATTTATGGGGCTTCAGGAGCTGTAGGGTCATTGGCAGTACAGATTGCAAAATATCATGGAGCAGTTGTTACTGGCATTTGCGGTACCACAAATATTAATTTAATCAAATCTTTAGGAACTGACAAGACTATAGATTACATGAAGGAGGATTTCTTAGCGGATGATTATCTTTATGATATTATTTTTGATACTGTTGGAAAAATCTCTTATACAAAAATAAAGTCATTACTTAAACCAGAAGGAAAGTTTATTTCTGTTGTTACTTCTGGACACGCACAGTCAAGAATAGAAGACCTGATAACTCTCACAGAACTTGCAGAGTCGGGGAAAGTAAAGCCGGTTATTGATAGAAAGTATTCTTTTGAGCAAATGGTTGAAGCGCACAGATATGTGGACCTGGGACATAAAAAGGGGAATGTAGTAATAACTATGTAATTAAAAAATAAAAGAATTACGAATGCACCACAACGGCTCATAAGGCCGGCACATTGTGTGTCATTATTAAAAATGCACCCAAATTAAATATGAAATGATATGGGAAAAATGAAAGCAATTATATGTACTAAATATGGACTACCCGAAGTTCTTCAAATCGGTGAAATTGAAAGACCTACACCCAAGAAAAATGAAGTCCAGATAAAGATATATGCAGCAAATGTGACTATTTCGGACTGTTTTGTTAGAAGTGGAAAGGTGAATTTGTTACAATGGCTTCCCATGAGAATTTTTGTTGGCTTCAAAAGACCCAGAAAATCCATTTTAGGATTCGAGTTGTCAGGAGAAGTGGAAGCAATTGGCAGTGATGTAAAAAGATTTAAGAAAGGTGACCGGGTTTTTGCGTTTACAGGTAAAAAATTTGGTGCATATGCTGAATATGTTTGTCTGCCAGAAAATGGGACATATATTCCTTCAGAATGTGTTATAACAGAAAAACCTTCCAACATAAATTGGGAAGAAGCAGCGGCTATTCCATCAAGAGGTATGTTGGCGTTACATTATCTGAAAAAAGCAAATATACAAAATGGCCAAAAAGTTTTAATCTATGGTGCTTCCGGAGGAGTTGGAACTTATGCAATTCAGATAGCAAAAAACTTTGGGGCACATGTAACTGGTGTTTGCAGCACAACAAACCAGGAATTAGTAAAATCACTTGGTGCTGATATGGTTATTGATTACACAAAAGATGATTTTACTAAAAGAAATGAAATATATGACATAATCTTTGATGCTGTTGGCAAAAGATATAGCTCAAAGTTACAGTATAAAAAAGTCCTGACACCAGGTGGAAAATTCATTTCAGTAGATGACGGACATCCCAAAATACATATTGATGAACTAGTAGAACTTAAAAATTTAACAGAGACAGGTAAACTAATAACAATAATTGACAAAATATATCCTCTTGAGCAAACAAGTGAGGCTCATGGATATGTCGAAAAAGGACACAAAAAGGGAGGCGTAGTAATAACTGTAGGTCATAATGGCAAATAATAAGAATAAAAAATGGATAAGATTTGGTACAACATTAAAACAGGTTTCAGGTATTTAGCCAGGCAAAAGAATATTTCATTATTGAATCTTCTGGGACTCTCAATCGGAATGTCTGTTGCCATTCTCATTTTCTACTTTGTGAATTTTGAAATGAGTTACGATAATTTTCACAAGGATAAGAAACTGATTTACAGGATCATATCAGTTAATAAAGGTACTGGAGGAACTGATTACCGGGCTACAACACCATTGCCTTTACCTGCAGTAGTAAGGGCAGATATCAAAGATGCTGAAATGACAACGGGCTTGTCTCTCTTTTTGAGTGATGATGAACCGGTTCAGATTGCTGATCAATCCTTTTTCAATATGACCGGATACACTGCTGACTCGTGTTTCCTGAAAATGTTTAATTTTCCTTTGATAAGTGGCAATCTAAACACAGTTTTTGATAATCCGGGATCAGTCGTTCTTACGGGTAGCGCTGCAAAAAGATTATTTGTAGATGAAAACCCATTAGGGAAAGAGTTGATAAT
>JBGOZX010000213.1:0-6226 GCA_041480425.1 Bacteroidia bacterium | reverse complement strand
CATAAACAAGCCAGAAATTACAGATAAACTTAAAAATACTGCTAGCAGTCTGCTTAATATCGGATATGAATGTCCCTCTTTTTTCATACGCAGCCAGGTAAATAACCCTGCAACTAATGCCAGGATTGTAATGAGAAAATGATTTTTATCGAGCAATAACCGGTCTGGTAAAATATATGACTTCACATCCGGTTTCAGGTAAACAAGGGCAAATCCTACAATAAGCAAACCATATCCAATCAGAAGATGTTTTGATTTAACAGGAAAATAATTCTGTTTCTTATTTATATAACAAGCTATTGAAAATATAACTGTTAAGAAAAGAAAAAAGATTGCAGGATATTCGAAGCTCTTAATAAACTGCTCTCTGAAAGCCGATAACCAAACCATGAAAGCGCTCATCCCCAGTTTTTTGTACTGCCGTTCATAAACCGGGTTCGCATCATCACCAAAGGGATACTTTACAACCTTGCCATAGAAAATATCTGAAGAGAACGAATGACAATCAGTACATCCGTTAATACCCAAACCTGCTTTTGCAGGAAATACATCGTGACTGTATTTATACACCGAGGCATAGGGAGATGATTCATAAATTTCCTTATCAAGCATTTTAAAATCTTTGCCGTTCTGATACATCCTGTCGTCATTAACCCAGACGACTTTTCTTTCCTTCATGTCATAACCCGCATCAAGAAGGTATGCAGTAACTGAATTAATAAAAGCGTCAATCTCTCCGGGACTGTTAACTTCGGGTATAGTATCAGAATTATTGTCTCTAATTTTCTCTAGTTCGGGGTACTTTGTTTTGTCTTTCCTGTGAGTAGTCCACATTGAATAAATATCCTTCATCTTTGGCTGGTCGAGTCCTTTTTTCCCTTCGGTATAAAGTGCCGGCCAGGCACTGTGAACAGCGTTTACGGGGAATATTTGTCCTTTGTATTTTGCATATTGCGGAACAAACGGATCGGCAGGTTGATCTTTCGCAGTAACCATTGCCAGTTCACCATAATGATTCCAGTAATTCATGTTCTGATCGTAGAATGTCCAGTCATATTTGGCAGGCGGGGTAATTTTTGTTCCCGGATTATAGATATCGCTTACCTGAACCAGAGCTGATTTCACTTTTCTTTCCGGAATATGGCAAGTCTGACAAGCGAGTTTGTCAAGGTGTAGGTTTGGAAGCCATAAATGTTTTGCTATCGGGGCATTCAGGTAGCCTGTTGTATGGCAATCGGTACATGTGCGCATGGTATTATCCAGGTCATTCCGTACATTTCCCGAAGGATCATCACCTTTGCCAAACTGGTGGGCTTCCTTACCCTTGATTCGGCTATCAAATGCCATTGACCCTGAAACATGACAATCAACGCATTTCATACCCTTTGCAATATGGACATCGGTATTTTCCGTAAAGGAAGCCCCGCGTTTTTTCCATTGAGGTTTGGAGTGACAATTAAGACATGTTTCATTGCGTGGTTCCCTGACAAGGTGCATTGAAACCTTACCTTCATTATCAAACTTCGCAATGTCATATTTTACTTTGACATCAATCGTATCTTTAACAGAACCTTCCACTGTTGCCAGACCCGAACCTGCAGTGGCAAGCCAGCGGAAATTCCATTTTGCCAGATGTGCATTTCTTCCTTTATAATCATATTCAGGCAGATGGCAAAGATTACAGTCAGCCTCAATAACTCCTGATCGGTTCCAGTGAGCCTGGAAATAGTCTCCATCAAAATCATTTATCCCTCCGGCAGTATACTTTAGTGAATCCATAAGCTTATCATACCGGATGCCAGATCGGTCATATTCAAGGGGCCCGCCACCAGGATGGCAGGTTGCACAACCATTAGTGATAAAAGTGAAAGAGGTCATATCCATCTCTTTCGCCGAGCTGTTCGATTTTTTTGAGAGATAATTATAAAGCGGAGCAGGAGAGCACCAGTTACCACCATAATTACCCGGTGTCGAAACCCACTGATACCTATCGGCAAAAGTACCCGTAGCTTTTTCTCCTTTACCCTGCTGGAAATGGAATCCCTGTGTTATTTTATTATAGTCGTGGCATTTACCACATGTTTGTTTTGGTGAATAGGGTTTGTCTGGATTAATATTATGCACAGGGTCAATAATATTACCCTCTTCATCGTAGAGATAAAATGGTGGACAAACACCTGATTGGGTGATTAATTCGCGATTGATAATGTTGCTTTTCCTATCTTCAGGCCGGATACCAATTAATGTAACGACAATAAGCATTGCGATAATTGCAAAGATCAGCATCGGAAGGCTACTGAGTTTCATAGTGTATTAATTTAAAGATGACACATGACCAGGCAATTTTACCGGTTAGTTATTCTTATATTATTTTTTTTTAGTTTGTCTTGGCTTAAGCTGGCACATACAAGAACCTGACAGACGTGCGGTAATATCAGTTGTTATTGGCAATCCGTCTCTTTCCCAGTCAACTATACCACCTGCCATATTTGCAACATTATCATAGTCGGCATGTTTCAGGAATAGTACACTCTCCCTGCTTTTCAGGCCCACAGAATCGGCTATTATCAGGGGTTTATCAGAAGGTAGCTGACTATATAAATTTATAAGATCACTGTAAGGTAAGTAAAGAACCGAATTAACCTGAAACATCTTGAAACTGTTCATATATACTTCCCTGACATCAACAATGATAGCTCCCTTTTTACATAATTCAAAGCTTTCTGAGGGAGTAAGATTAAGCACTCCATGAGCATAAAAACCGATGTTTTCAAAGAAGGTCATTTTATATGCTTTTGTAAAATTCCCGAAATAGCCCTTTAGCAAGCTTCCATTTTTTTTTGTTTATGCAATACTTCACTTTGGGAGGTTCAAAGCTTCCCTGGATAAGTCCCGCGTCTTTAAGTTCGTTCATATGTTGCGAAACTGTTGAATCGGCTATTGGTAACTCTTCAGAGATTTCATGAAAGCAGCATGTATTTATGGATGCTAGATGTCGCATTATTGCAATTCGGGCAGGATGACCAAGCGCTTTTGCAAACCGGGCAAGCTGAATGTTTTCTTTTAAGTAATTTCCATTTTTTGAATGGGCCATTTTAACAGAGTATCATTATTAAAAAAAGAAATAAAAATGCAATCAGGTGTTCCTTAATACATCTTTAAAACTTCATGTTAAATCCATTTAAAAACTACGAAACGTATTTCGTAAATATACGAATCATTTACAATAATTACAAGATTTTTCTGGCAAAATTTGCCCGGAGAGTTGCAAATCTTATAATCTCAGACACACTAAATGCTTAATATCTCAATATAGCTTTTGATATAGAATTGCTTCTCCTTTGATTTATATTGCATTATAAATCTAGGGTGCTCAAGAGGTGCAATCCAATCAAAAAAATGATGCTCAGAATTAAGCTGTGAAAGAAATCTGAAGTTCTTGCCTGTTCCGAGACAGTAACAGATATCCCGATCAATACCAAATTCAAGTTGTTTCTTAATGGATTCGATTATAAAACCCAGTATTGCATCAGTAAGCCTTTTGCTGTCGTAGTAGTTGTAGTTTATCACTTTACCATTAGAACCCGGAAATGTGAATCCAAGCGGACTGACTGAACTAATAAAAAAACTATTGTAAAATTTCTCAGGACCTCCATATTGATCAATCATTTCATAAATAAAAACCGAAGATGTCTCAAAGGTTTTAAGTCCTGGTATAGATAAGTCGCATTTTTCTTTTAACCTGAAGGTATCGGTAAAGGGAATGCCTGTTACTCCGGCACCAAATCTCCCTGGATTAATGCCCAGGATAAGATGCCTGGGGTTTTGATCGGAATAATATTTCCTGTAAAACTGTGAAACTACAGGGAGCACCTCCGGGTTTTCATTGAATGGATTCATTATAGAAACTCCTTCCGGCAATGATCCTGTAAACTTCAGCTCTTTGCAGAATGAAATAACCTTTTCAGCAAATGTGGACATATGTAAAATTAATTGGATGCGGCTGTTTTAATGATAAGCAGAAATCTGGTTCAGTTTTTCACACACCTAACAGAATACTTATTTGATTTTTCCGATCCATGAATATCTGCAATATCCTCTTTACGGGAAATATCCACTATAGGTGCTTTGTTAAGAATCATAAAGCTGAAATATTCAGCATTATCGTTATCATATTCTGTTGAGGTCCAATAGTAGCCGCTTTCATCCATTTCGGAAAAAGTTCCCTCATAATCCTGCATTCCCCCAAGCTCTATGCCAAAAGAAGCTGGATCAGAGTTGACTTTTCCAAGTTTTTCTCCCTGCTCAAAATTATTAATAAGGGTCTGAAACTCCGTTCCTGAAGGGAGATGCCAGTTCCTGGGACAAACGTATTTGGCTGCTTTCCATTCATACAATAATCCGTAAATAGGGATATTTTTGGGATCATTATCAAAATAAAATGCTCCTTTAGGAGCTTTAAATTTCAGGTTTTCAGCCATCCATAAAATCCCCTGAATTTTAATGGTCCGGTAAAGGGTGCCATCTCTTGGATCTATGAATTTATCCTGTCCTGATAAACTTCCAAATAATCCTATAAAAAGCATGCCTGATAATATCTTTTTCATCAGTATATTTTTTAATATTTAATCCCCGAAGGGCTCGCCGACTTCGTCGGACGTAGTCGACTATGTCGGCCGAAGTTAGAAGGCAAACCAACATGTTTGAGAAATTTATTCATTAGTGTTTAGCTTCGCTGAGCTCGCAAGCTCGGTTGTGTTTGAAAAACATGTGGGTTTCATAAAAGTGGGTTTATTAATTATCTCCGTTAATAAAACATAGATTCTCAAACTTCGAATCTGGCTTCATTATGGAGGTTCTGACTGCAAAAGTATGCTATCAGGCATTACTAGATTGTTGAAAACTAAAAATGTTATTAACCGATTGATTAAGTGATTATAAAAAGCAATAATAAATCCGGGACTGCTTATTTGTCCCGGGTTAAGAAAATGTCAGTCAGAAAACTATAAATTTCTCTTTAGGTGTCAGGCAGAAATCACATGCGGGAGCAACGGTAGTTACATCATAAGTATTTCCGCAAACCGGACAAACGAACCATTGTGCAGGAAGAGACTTTTCACCTCCGGCATTCAGTGCAACAAGTGCTGTTTTGTAAAAAACCTGGTGCTTCTTTTCAGTATCAAGAGCCCATCCGAAGGATTTTACTGCATCGGCACATTTCTCTGCTTCAGCGGTAGCAATAAATCCCGGATACATTGAATCAATTTCACCTGTTTCGCCTTTAATGGCATCAGCAATATTCTCGGTGGTGGTAAGAACCTCAAAAGTTCCCAGCTTTGGCCCTTCAATCTTTTCTCCAAGTTTTTCCAGGACTTTTTTGTGATTTTCTGCATGTATTGCCTCAGACTTTGAGGTAGCCATAAACATTACGGCGACAGTATCAAATCCTTCTGCTTTTGCTTTCTCAGCAAATGCTGCATATTTCGCACTTGCAGTCGATTCTCCATTATAAGCATATTTCAGATTTTCAATAGTTTTAGCCGGTTTTTGTGCACAACCATAGATCAAGCCTGCGGCAACCATAATTAAAATCAGTCTAATTGTTGTCTTCATAGTCATTTGTCAGGTTAGTTAATAATAGTACTTGTTAAAGTCAGATTCCATTTAAATAAAATCAAAGAGCAATCATATAATTATAGACCATCGTCCCTCCCATGAATCCGGTGAATGTCACAGAGATAAAAGCCAACAGATAGAAAACAAATACAACCCATTTAAGATTGGTATCCTCCTTTTTTCTTATAACAAGATATATTCTCAGTGCTGCACCGATAATTATAAGAATCATTGTAATAAAGGCTCCGGTTTCATGTTTTTCAAATACACTTAGGATCTCTCCCTGGGTAGGCTCATTAGTAAAAAGTTGTCCGGTCGACCATGCTGCAATAGCAGCCAGTGCCCCAAGAACCATAAGGTAGAACCCGGTTTTTGAAAGACACTTTTCGCTTTTGAAAAAAAGAAAAACAACATCAGCAATAAAGCCGACTGTTATCAGTGTAATAGGAAAATGCACTATCATCGGATGGATATGGGAGGTATCAAACATAATTATAAAATTAGCTACTGTTATGTTAATTACAAATTGACGGATACAGTTTTTTCAATTTGACTCTTGCCTCCTTGTTTGTGAACTGCCAATTTATTTTACTGTTTTTGTTATTCCGAT
>JBGOZX010000212.1:0-6237 GCA_041480425.1 Bacteroidia bacterium | reverse complement strand
CTTGCAATCTAAAACGTATAATATGTTAATAGACAATACTATAACT
Organism: Bacteroidia bacterium; assembly: GCA_041480425.1. Classification (GTDB taxonomy): domain Bacteria; phylum Bacteroidota; class Bacteroidia; order Bacteroidales; family VadinHA17; genus LD21. The sequence continues at coordinate 6,191 of JBGOZX010000212.1, read as the reverse complement.
AATAGCTACATTCACGGGAAAGTTTCTCTTGTTAATAAAATGCTATTGATGTTAATATTTCTGAGGATCGAATGATACATTGTATTCACATAAAATATATTTTTGCTCCAATTTATTTTTTGTTACCAATTATTAATTAAAACAAAAAATTAAAAAAACAAAAGGTGAAAATTTTCATCATCTGTTATGAACGCTAACAATAATGAGGTTGTTGCCCTCCACGGAGAGGGCCGCCTCGTGGGTTGCTCTTCTGATGAAGAGCCTGGTGCGAAAACCACGATTTTTTCGCAAAACGAAATCCCAAATCAGTTAGTTAGCAACCGAAGTTCGGAGTTCATGCACCGCTACTTCCCCCTAACAACTATCGAATCCTGGAATGATTGGAAATGGCAGCTTCGAAATGCTTTTACCAGCATTGAAGATCTGAAGAAAATCATGAAATTGTCCGAAAAGGAGATACTGGCTATTAATAACCTTAAAGGTCGTCTCCCGTTACGGATTACTCCGTATTTTGCTTCATTGATTTATAACACCAAACCGTCACATCCGCTGCGTCGTAATGTTGTGCCTGTTGTTGAAGAATTAATTGAATCCAGTAGCGAGCAGTCAGATCCCCTGCACGAGAAATCTTTCTCTCCTGTTAAAGGAATAGTACACAGGTATCCTGACAGAGTTTTGTTTACTGTAACGCAAGTTTGTTCAAACTATTGCAGGTATTGTACACGGTCCCATTCAGTCGGGAAACTTGACAAACTCGGAAGACAGGATTTTGAAAAAGCTTTTAATTATATTGCCAGCCATAAGGAAGTCAGAGATGTCCTTGTCAGCGGCGGAGATCCGCTTACTTTAACCGATGAAACTCTCGATTATATCCTTTCAAATATCCGGAGAATTGAACATGTTGAAATGATTCGTATCGGAACCAGAATCCCTGTGGTTTTACCACAACGTATTACTGATGGACTGGTTAATATTCTCAGAAAATACCATCCGCTTTTTATCAGCCTGCATTTCTCTCATCCACTGGAGATTACAGATGAATGCGCAAAAGCTTGCATTAAACTGGCTGATGGAGGATTCCCTCTTGGAAGCCAGACTGTCCTTCTTAAGGGCATTAATGATAATGTTCCTACAATGAAGGAGCTGATGCATAAGTTGCTGAAAATAAGGGTAAGACCTTATTATCTATATCAGTGTGACTTAATTCCCGGATCAGGTCATTTCAGAACTACAGTTAAAAAAGGTCTTGAAATTATCAAAGGGCTCAGGGGCTATACAAGTGGTTATGCAATTCCAACGTTTGTTGTAGATGCTCCAGGTGGTGGAGGAAAAATCCCGCTGCTTCCAGATTATGTGGTTGAGCACACTAATGAACATATAGTTTTGCGTAACTACAAAGGTGTTTTGAGCGAATATCCTGAAAAATAGGGCTTTAAAGATGAAAATCGGTTTGACTTTTGATTTACGGTCATGGTACCTTGACTGTGGTTACTCTATGGAGGATACTGCTGAATTCGACAAGCAGGAGACAGTAGATGCTATTGATACAGCTCTTCAAAAAATGGGATTTGAAACTGAACCTGTTGGTAACTGTTTTCAACTCATTGAAGCACTGGCATCCGGAAAACGATGGGATCTTGTCTTTAATATTGCAGAAGGGCTTTATGGCGATGGAAGAGAATCGGTGGTTCCGGCAATACTTGACCAGTACAGGATACCATATGTATTCAGTGGTCCTGTCATAATGGGAATATCTCTTAACAAGCATCTTACACGTCTGATTGTATCAGCAGCCGGTATTCCTGTTAGCCCGGGAATGCTTATTTCTGAATTAAAAGATATTGAAAAGTGCAAACTTGAATATCCTCTTTTTATAAAACCTGTTTCGGAAGGTACAGGTAAAGGAATTACCGATAAAAGCCTTATTAATTCACCGGCTGAACTTAAACAAATGGTTGAATGGATTTTAACCAGGTTTAATCAGCCTGCATTGGTGGAGGAATACCTGCCAGGCAGGGAGTTTACCGTCGGGATTATTGGCTCAGGTGATGAAGCTATTGCAATTGGCGGGATGGAAATTGAATGTAAGGATAACCTCCCCTATTCTGTCGAATTTAAGGAGAATTATCAGGAATTCTGCAAATACATCCCTATGGCAAAAGATTTCACTCAGGAATGTAAAATAGTTGCATTAAATGTCTGGAAAGCCATGGGTGGTGTCGATGGAGGCAGAGTTGATGTGAAAGCTGACAGGAATGGCAGGATATGCTTTATGGAAGTCAATCCGCTGGCAGGACTTCATCCGGTTCATTCAGATCTTCCTATACTTTCAAGGATGACAGGGATAGACTACCAGACTTTGATGGAAATGATAATGAAATCCACTCTTAAGAGACATCATTTGAGTCTATGAAAAAAAAAAGATGTTGTATATTATATAATCAACCTCGTGATGGAGCCCTCCCTGATGAACTTGATGTGCTCGATCAGGTGGAATATATAGAAGAAAGCCTTATCGAAATCGGGATTGAGACATACAGAAAAGGTATTACATCCAATTTCATGAATGAGTTAGCCTCGCTGGCCGAGAAAAAACCTGATTTTGTTTTTAATCTGGTTGAATCAATTAATAATAAGGGTGAATTGTGCTATTTTGTTCCTGCACTGCTGAATATGTATTCAATTCCTTATTCTGGCAATCCGCTCGAAGCAATGTTCATCACTACCAGTAAAGCTCTTACCTATAAAATATTACACGAAGAGAATATTAACACTCCAGCTTCATATTTTCCCTCGCAATATAAAATGTTAAAACCAGGTAACCGTTACATTATTAAGCCTATTTGGGAAGATGGATCATTAGGGATAACAGGTGACTCTGTTTTTACTTATGAACCTGGTTACGAGAAAAAATTTAATGGTTTTGACGACTCACACTGGATTATTCAGGATTATATTGATGGCAGGGAATTTAATATCAGTATTCTGGCAGGGGAAAATGGGCCGGAGGTGATGCCTCCTGCAGAAATGGTATTTCATAACTTTGAAGGGGAAAAGCCCAGAATAGTCGATTTTAAGGCTAAATGGGAAGCAGACAGTTTTGAATATCTCAATACCATAAGGGAATTCCCGGGTAATAATCTCAATCCCGCTTTAAGTGAGAAACTCAGATCTGTGGCTTTTCAATGCTGGAAAGTTTTCGGACTTAAAGGGTATGCAAGAGTTGATATAAGAATTGATAAAAATGATAATCCATTCGTTATAGAAATAAATGCAAATCCATGCATGTCGCCTGACAGTGGTCTGGTAGCTGCTACAACTGAAGCCGGTCTCCCGATTACTGAGGTTCTTAAGCGTATAATCAGCGACTTAAATATTTAATTAGCGTTTTTCATTTAATAAGATTCGAATTATAAAATTCAGCTATTCCGGTAACTTCATCCCCAAGCCACCCTGGTTTCTCAAAGGCTTCTTCTTCATCTGATAATTCAATTTCTGCGATAATCAAACCTTCATTTTTGTCATGGAACACATCCACTTCAAATGTGTGTTTTCCAAAAGGGACATGATACCTGGTTTTAACTATTCTTCCTTTTAAGCAGACTTCCAGAATCTCATTTGCCATCGATAATGGAATCCTGATCTCCCATTCATTCCGGCTAAATGATGTTACATTTACAGGACTTTTGATGGTCAGGAATGCCTCATCTTCACTTATACGCAATCTGATTATTCTGGAAGGATCAATTGAGAGATAAGCCTGAGTTATCCTCATCTCTTTGACCGACAAGTGTCTGAATTCACCTTTGACCAGGAATTTACGTTCTATCTCTAATGGCATTGTTTTTCTGTAAAGTTATCAATTTGCTGCTTCATTTATGAGAGATTAACTGATTAATTGTGCAGGGGGGCTGCCATTCATGAACGACAGCCCATTTTATTAGCGTCAGTTGAATAAAATTGATTACTTTAGTGTATCCCTTAAAGGTAATGTGATCGATTTTCAGACGATAATTACTTCTCAACTATAACAGTCAACATGGATGTAAAAATAGAACCAGGCTGGAAGTCAAAATTACAGTACGAATTTGAAAAAGATTACTTTATCAGACTTATTGAATTCGTTAAAGAGGAGTATCGGATTGGTATTGTTTATCCTCCCGGAGCTCTTATTTTCAATGCATTTAATCTCTGTCCTTTTGAAAAGGTCAAAGCTGTAATTCTCGGGCAGGATCCTTATCACGGGCCCGGACAGGCACATGGGTTATGCTTTTCAGTCAGAGAGGGAGTTGATTTTCCTCCCAGTCTCATCAACATCTTTAAAGAAATTGAATCAGATCTGGGAGTTACACAACCAATATCAGGTAATCTTAGCAGATGGGCAGAGCAGGGGGTTCTCCTCCTTAATGCCACACTTACGGTCAGAGCACACCAGGCCGGATCGCACCAGAATAAAGGATGGGAAGAGTTTACCGACTTTATAGTCAGAGTCCTTAATAATGAAAAAAACAATATTGTATTTTTCCTCTGGGGAGCATACGCACAAAAGAAAGGAGAATCTATTGACAGGACGAAACATCTTGTACTCGAGTCAGTTCACCCCTCTCCTCTTTCCGCCTCGCGGGGATTTTTCGGGAATAAACATTTCAGCAGGTGCAACGATTATCTGAAAATAAATGGGATTAACCCAATAAATTGGGAATAGCTTTGATTCCACGCTCAATAGTACTCCTTAACTCATCAAAGTCCTCAAACCCGACAGATAATCTAATCATTCCTGGTTCAGGATATTTCGCTCCCCAGACAGCTTCAACGGGCATGAGGATGGTATGAGGGTCACCCAGTGAAGGAATGAGCTTAATTCTGTCAGATATTGACTTAATAAATGTATCTCTCCTTTCTCTTTTCTCATTTTTGTCAACGCCATCTAAATCAAATGTTATCATTGCACCAAATCCCTTGTCCTTAAAGAGCTTAACTGCTTCGTTATGACTTGGATGATTTTTTAATCCCGGATACCATACTTTTTTTATTTTTGGATCTTTACTCAGGGTTTCAGAAAGCTTTGAAGCATTGCTGCACTGCTGATGAAACCTCAATTCAAATGACTGGATCTGGGTATGAAGTCTGTACGCATCATCGGGAGAGAGCATGTGACCAACAAACTTGCGGTACTCAATGGCTGACTGCATAATGGATGAATCATTACCACATAACACTCCTGCTGTAAGGTTTCCATGCCCTGAGAGATATTTGGTTGCGCTGTGTATAACGATGGCTGCACCGCTTTCAAGTGGTTTCCAGAGAGATGGTGTAGCAAAAGTGTTGTCAACAATGACTTTTGATTCGTATCGGGCTGCGATTTTAATAATTTCCTCTACATCCGGGACTATCAGCATCGGATTTGAGATCGACTCAATATATACAAATTCTGGCTTTAGCTGTTGAATTACTTTTTCAAATTCGCCGGGATTATATATCTCATTTACCGGAAGAAAACTATGTACGTCCAGTCCTCTGCGTTTTTTAAGAACAGATTCAGCATAAGAAATGGTTCCTCCGTAAATTTCGCTGAAAAAAAGCCAGGGCCTGGTAGTTTTTCCTCTCTGAAAAATTGAAACAGCTGTATCTATAGCGGACATACCTGACTGTGTAAGAAGAGCCCATTCGGAGCCTTCAAGTTTCATAATCTCCTCTTCTGCAGCGACTACGGTTGGATTTCGATATCGTGAATAAATATACAGGTCAGGTTCTCTCTCATGTTGAGTCTCTTTACTAAATGCATCCGATGTTGTTGCTGCATCATATAGTTCAAAACCGGCATCTCTGTAAATGGGTGTACGTGAACTATTAACTATTTTCCTTTTCATCTCTGGCGATATTTATATATTTACTTATCAATGGTATTAATATTTAAAGGACTAAAGTCATGATAGAAAATTATTCTGTCGAGGAATTCTCCAATCAGGAACATTGAGTACATAACAGGTTTTGAAGTAAATAATCCAGTCAGTTGATTTTTTAATTAATGCGTAGATAATTCTTTTCGGAGAATGTGTCCTTTCAATATAAGATAATCCTTTAATACAAGGGCCCAAAGGTGTAGCAAGATTCCCCCGGTAAGGAAGAATTCTTTTAATAATATTATTTTCAACCTGAACCCTGAAAGAACAGGTACTATAGCAATTCCT
>JBGOZX010000211.1:0-6253 GCA_041480425.1 Bacteroidia bacterium | reverse complement strand
TATTGATTTTTTCCATCATAAATATTGACTTTCATGGAATTTTTAACGATATTGCTCCTGCATTTCCTTTGGAACAAAAAATATGCGTGCTAATGAAAAACTATCTTTATTTTATGAGATTGTCTGTCGCTATTCTTATAGCCATACTTCTTAATTTGGAAGGAAATTGTCAGACATTATTAAATGAAAATTTCAATTATGTTTCGGGAACCTGTCTTACTGCCAATGGCTGGAAGGCTCACGATGACGCAGATTCAAATTCAGTTAAAGTGAGTTCAACAGGGCTGGTTTTCCAGGGTTATCCATCCTCAAATATTGGTTTGTCAGCTCTGCTGGCAAATAAGGGAGAGGATGTAAATAAGACCTTTACAACTGTCTCGTCCGGAACCGTATTCTGTGCATTCCTCGTACAGGTCAATGCTATTGCTACTGATTATTTTCTACATCTTGCCGCTACAACTGTAGTGAGTCATAGAGGAAGAGTTTTCATTAAAGGAACTGGAAACTCGTTCATTTTCGGACTTTCAAAAGGATCCGGAACCCCCGTCTATACAACCGGTTCTCCATTTACTAAAGGAGTGACTTATCTGATCGTTCTGAAATACTCAATAGTTGAAGGGGTTAAAAACGATGTGGTAAGTCTTTACGTTATTACGGGCTTAATTCCTGGAACAGAGCCCTCCATACCAACAATAGGGCCATTGGCAGATGCATTAGAAACTGACCTTGCCAAGGTATCTGCTGTGGCATTAAGGCAATACTCTCCTAATCAAAACATTCTCGTTGATGGCATCCGTGTAGCATCAAAATGGGAGGATGCTGTCAGTGCTTTGACAGGTAATGAAGAGCCCTCCAGAACAGATAATCCTGTACTGTACCCTGTACCCGTTTCGGAAGAATTGATTGTCAGTAATGCCAGAAATGTCACAATGATAGAAATCTTCGATTTCACAGGGAGAAAGGTCATTTCAGTAAAAACAAAGGCTACTGATAATATCAAAATTCCTGTGAACCAACTCTCCCCGGGATTATATATCCTCAGGCTTAATACTTCAGGAGGCATTAAAATTATAAAGTTTATCAAGTCCTGATTAATAAAACTTTGCAGTATAAGGTATTTATCAAAGATTTCTTACTCTGCCTGAGATTCGGATCAGATAAAGTACATTTCAAATTGTTTATATTTGCACCCGGAAATCCCATCTCAGGAGAGATGGTCCCGCTTGAGCGGGATAGACGCCGTGGTGAATGCGGCTTAATATTATTGGAGAGATGGCAGAGTGGTCGAATGCGGCGGTCTCGAAAACCGTTGTCCTGCAATCGCGGGACCGGGGGTTCGAACCCCCCTCTCTCCGCAAAGACAAATTACTCCCTCAGCGCAGCTGGGGGATTTTTGTTTTTGGTGCTTTCTAAACGCAGTTTGAGAAAGAGACAAAAACAAAAAGACCATACGAGTGCAACTAGTAAGGGAGTAATTTGGAATTGCATGGTTCTATACCGAGGCTCATGAGCGAAGCGAATACTCCCCCTCTCTCCGCAAAATTGAAAGCAAATAAAAGCAACGTCCTGTAAAATGATTGATTTACAGGGCGTTTTTATTTTACCCCTGTGCAATCTGATGCAGAAAAAAGCATCTCCTCGGTGTCTTATTCGGTGGATATGAATTTTTGAATCCCAACTCCACCGAATGAATTATAATGCATTGATTTGCATTGATTTGCAGTTGCAATATTCTTAAGAATATTGTACCTTTATAGCGATTTTTTTAACTTAAATCGGTGGAGATGAAAACAGAAAAATCAACTTTCAGAATCTTATTCTATTTAAAAAGAACTAAAACCTTAAATAACGGTGAGTTAACAATTTTTATGAGAATCACTGTTAATGGTGAGAGAGCTGAGGTTTCAACACATCAAAGCGTTGAACCCCACCTGTGGAATCAGGAAAAAGGAATTGTTAAGGGTGTGTCCAACTCAGCAAAACAGATGAATGATTACTTTGAGCACCTCAAACTTAAGGTGTACCAGTACAAAAAAGAACTTGAAAGTAATGACCAGGAGGTTACCGCAAGGACCTTAGGTGATTTATTGCAGGGTAAAAATTCACGAAGTAAAGGACTTGTAGAACTATTCCAGGAACACAATAACCGCTGCAGAGAGCTGGTTGGGAAAGATATAGCTCCAGCTACTATGACCCGGTATGAAACAACCCTGATGCACGTAAAAAACTTTATTCAAACAAAATACCGGCAACAGGACATGCCTTTGCAAAGTGTCAATCATGAGTTTCTTAAGAATTTTGAACACTATTTAAAGACTGTTCGTAATTGTGGACACAATACAACGGTTAAATACATCCTAAATTTAAGAAAGGTAATTCGTATAGCTCTTTCCAACAATTGGCTCAAAAAAGATCCTTTCAGCAGTATTACTTACCGTCTTAAGGAGGTTAACAGAGCTTATCTGACAGACCCGGAATTAAAATTACTTATCAATAAAGAATTTTCCAACGAACGCTTGAGACGGGTAAAGGATATATTTCTTTTCAGTTGTTTTACCGGGCTGGCTTTCTCAGATGTCAAGAGCCTGACTAGAGAAAATATAACAATAGGGATAAATAACCAGAAATGGCTGAGAACAAAAAGAAAAAAGACAGGCAATCCAAGTGAAATACCCTTATTGAATGTACCCACTGTCATTATCAAAAAATATGAGAATGATCCGATATGTTTATTGGAGCAAAAACTTCTACCGGTTGGTAGCAATCAAAAAATGAATGCTTATCTCAAGGAAATTGCCGATTTGTGTGATATTAAAAAAAATCTTTCGACACACACTGCCCGGCATACCTTTGCCACAACCGTAACCCTGACCCATGGAGTTTCAATGGAGGTTGTTTCAAAAATGCTTGGTCACTCAAATGTTTCTACCACAAAACAATATGCACGAATTTTGGATACACTTATAATAGATGAAATGAAAAAGGTTCAACAGCTTTACCAAATTCCAGGATCTAAAGCTCCTAAGGAAAATTGATATTTCTCAAGACTGATAGCAAATAATTACAAATCCAATTCGCGGTAACATAAATTAGTTTCAATTAAGGTGTACCCTTCACGATTCAATCCGTTTGATCTGCATAAAGAGGGAATAGACATCGTCTCCAATATATTGATAGTAAATTACTTTTAAAATCCTGATTTTGCCGGTACACCGTTTGGGTCACCAAGTTAAAATCGTAATCCAAAGAACTTAACTAAACAAAGTTATAAAAAACGTGCAACTATTTTGTCTGACGATTTACATTTGGGGAATAATTATTAATCAATTTATAATTAATTAGGAGACAGATGTTGTGATCTTTAAATCCTGCAGTTACCAGTTTACACAAAAAAATTTACAGACTCATAAATACTTGTTGTGAATCATTTCCTAACAGTACTGTAGGTGATCTTCAGTTCAAGCATCTTCATAAAATAACCTCCAACGACCGACCTTGCTATCATTCCAACGGATTTTCCGTCAGTTGTTTCATGCCAATCCGAAACAGGCAGCCTTGTCGGGGTTTCATTAGCATATTTCCAGACAGGATCAACTATTTTATTAAAAGTATTTTGATCATTTGCAAGTGTTGCAGTCCACATAATCCAGTCACTTTTTGTGTATGTTCTCCGGCTGTCGAGCGGCAGACCATATGTCAGCTGCTTTGTCAGGTAATAATCCATTTCTGTTTTTGCCACCTCTTCGGGAAATATATTTAACCTGAGTAGCCTGTCCCAGATCAGGTTGTACTTCTGGCTCCAGGTGCCAGCCTGATCAAATGCAAGTTTATAATGATCATTTTCTTTTGCCATCTTAATCCATTCTGTTGCCATTTCGTGGGCTTTAGCAGTATATTTTGAGGCAATATCACTTTTACCCAGCATTTCAGCCATTTTAGCATATCCTGCAATGCCCATTATTGCTTTAACTGAGAGGTTGGCATTATGAGCAAGGTGTCCCGCAAAATCATCAGTACATAGCTGGTTGGCCGGATCAAGTCCGTTTTCAAGAAGATAGTTTGCCCATTGTGAAAGCATCTCCCAGTGTTTTTCTGCGTACTTTGCGTTGCCCTCAATCACTGATATTGCTGTTGTAAGAATAAGCATATTACCGGACTCTTCAACAGGCATAAGTCGCTCGCTACCATCGTTTCGATTTACCTGGCCATTTGCTATAGGATAATAACCAAGATCGTGTGGTGCAAATACTTTGGTCCATTTACCGCTTTCGCTGTAGTAGAATATACCATTGAGCATACCTTTAAGGAGATCAGGATTATAAACAAGATACAATGGCGCTGAGGGATATGTTGCATCAACCGTGTTAATACACCCGTTGCTGGTGTTCTCTTTTGAAAGGAAAAGAAGTTCTCCATTTTTTGTTACTACCAGTTTGTGAGCTGCAATAGACTGTCGGTATACAAGTGCACAGAGCTCTGCATACTTAGTTCCACCGGCTTTTGCAGCATCTGACATCATTTCTTTGTCAAATGCTGTACATCTTTCCATTATGGATTGATATTCAGCTGCAGCCATCGAGAATACCTGTTTTATGTCAATGGTCCCGTTCTTTCTCCAGTAAGCCAGAAGATTTTCCCCGAAGTACTGGATCGAGTAAATGTCGTCATAGCCTATCATCACATATCCTGATACAGGCTTACTTCCCACTTTCCCAAGGTCATTCACCGCTGAAAGTGCTGTCATCTTAATGTACATCCTCTCCGGAAAGCCGTTATCTATCGTGTTTGACAACTTCCCTTTCTTCATGAACTCTCCTTTCAGAACCGCCGGATCGCCTATCGACATGGTCGTAGATTTCTCACTCTTCCCTGCCAGGTACAAATAGCCCCAGTCTATGCGCAAATCATCTCCCTTTTTCCCAAGTACAGGTTGCTCTACGGTCCCTGTCTTAAGATATGTTATACCGCCTTCTGTAAATCTCTCACTCTTAATAGGTTGGTTGATAGTGTTAACGGCCCATTCGGGAGTGGTTTCAATATAAACCTGCACAGAATGTTCCTTTGAATCGTTCGACTTAACCTGCCAGGTTATATAATTTACCGGCCTCGACAGGAGGTACAAATCGTCTGTAAGCAGCGGGCTGGTGAAAATCAATTCTACATTAACAGGGCCAGACTCGAAAGTATACCATGTCTGTGTCGGAAGAAGATTAACGGTTTTCTGAACCGCGGTTTGTGAAAAGTTAAACCTGCAGTCTGTTTTTCTGACTAGTCCGAAATCGAGCATTGAAAGTCCGACTTCATTGTGTGCATGAGCAGCTATTATATTTTTTCGTGTCTTAAGCGATTTTATTACCTCATCGGAAATCTGAATGAGCTGATTTATTTTTCCGGTGTTATCAGTTTTAATGACTGGTATTCCATTTATATATATTTCAGCAAAATCGTCATACGAATATTTAAGCATTAAATCAGATATTGAAATATCTGAACTGAAAATGAATTCACGACGTACCCATATATCTTTTGACCTCCATCTTGTTGCATGAGGAGGAACACGAGAAGCATATGGAGCTTTTCCTTCTGTCCATTGGGAATCGTTGAAGGAAGGTTTTTCCCAGCCGTCAGCAGGCTGTACTTCAGTATATTGCCCGGTCCAGTTTTCAAGATCGCCTGTATAAACGACTGGTATGGTAAGAATATCTTCCAGACCCAAAAACCTGTATGTCTTACCGTCAACCCTGATAGCTCCGATAAGTGGACGGTTTGCTTTGGTCCAGTGTCTTGGAAAATCATTATAAAGTTTGTTTGTCAATGACCATGTACTGATGTATGGATCCATTGTAACCAGAGGATAAGCCGGTGCTCTCAGCCTATTTGATCCTCCTGGTGCAAAGACTTTGGAGGGCTGAGCAAAAAGTGTAAAATTTACTAATAAACCAAACGAAAGGAAACTGATTACTTTTTCCATTTCAAGGAGATTAAAAGGTTTGGGAAATTGGTCTTGGTTAAGTAGGTAGATTATCACAATGATTTTTTCAGGTCGCTTTACGGTTTAAATTATCTATTTTATTAAGATATCACCTCATTCTTTACATTTTTCCTGCTGGTCTATTCTATACCCTTAAGTTAAAGGAATCTCATATAGGAAATGCATTTTGTTAACCTAAGATCACTTTTTTCGTGGATGACGGTACGGATTCACAAACTATGTTTTTATATTTTATGACTATCGGCGATGAATGATAGTGTT
>JBGOZX010000210.1:0-6271 GCA_041480425.1 Bacteroidia bacterium | reverse complement strand
AGGAATGGAACTTTATGCTTAAATTCGACAGTTTATAAAATTTTTATGTCGGGAATTATGTTAAATTTTCTTAAAATATTTTTAAAAAATATATTTCATGAACTAACCTAATGTCAAAATTAAAATCAGCATGCCTATGAATAAAAACATCCTACCCTAACCAAAGCAGGAGTAATCTTAAGCTCCTATTACCTATTCAAAACATCTGACAATGATTAGTTTTAATCATCAGATGTTCACCATGAATCATCATGAAAAAAATTAAACCTTAATACACTAAAAGTATGACAAAAAATCTTGCACTAGTTGTATCTGTGTCAAACCACTTTAAAAAATTAAAGCTGGTAATGAAACTAATAACTATGCTATTATTGTTTGGAACAATCCAGATCTCTGCTACTACGTATAGTGACGGTATTGTTTCTTCAAATGACCTTCAACAGAAAGCTGTTACCGGTCGGGTAACCGACGCTGCCGGAACTGCTTTACCCGGTGTCAACATTGTTGAAAAAGGTACTGTTAACGGAGCTCTGACTGATGTTAATGGAAGATATTCCATTACAGTTGCTTCGGCAAATTCAACACTTAGTTTTTCATTCATCGGATATGCTACACAGGAAGTGATTGTGGGTCCCGGAAACACTATTGATATAACACTTGTTGAGAGTATTTCGACACTTGATGAAATTGTTGTAGTCGGGTATTCCACCCAGGTAAGGAAATCTCTTACAGGTGCTATTTCTACTGTTAGTGCAGAAGCCATGGCAAAGGAAACAACTGCCAATGCTATTACCCGTCTTCAGGGTAAGGCTGCCGGTGTTAATATCCTTACTCAAAAAGCTCCGGGAAATTCTCCCGTGGTCACAATTCGTGGTTTAGGAACTATCAATAATAACACACCGTTGTATGTTATTGATGGAGTTCCAACCAAATCTGCTCTGTCGCAGCTAAACCCGGATGAAATTGAATCGGTAACAGTTCTGAAGGATGCATCTTCAGCTGCCATCTATGGTGCTCGTGGTGCAAACGGGGTTATACTTATAACAACGAAACGAGGAACGGCCGGGAAAGCAAAAGTGACATTTAATGCACGGTATGGTGTCAGCAGCTTTGCAAGCACGTACGACCTGCTTAATACTAAGGAGTATGGTGAAATGCTATGGCTGGAAGCCAAAAACCAGGGTAAAGCTCCTTCAAATATTCTTTATGGTACTGGAGCTACTCCTACAATTCCTGACTATGTTGTCCCCGCTGGTAAAATGGAAGGAGCTGCCGGGACTGATCCTGCCTTATACAATTATACACCAGGTGCCACTTTTTATAATATTACAAAAGCCAATAAAGTGGGAACAGACTGGTATGGTGCGATCTTTCAACCTGGTGTGTTGAATGAATATAACCTCTCACTTTCAGGAGGATCCGAAAGAGGGACCTATGCATTTACTGTCGGATATTACACTGAAAAAGGCGTTGTAAAATATACAGGATTTGACCGTTATTCTATCCGCTCAAATTCAGAAGCCAAGCTGACTAACTGGCTTACTCTCGGGCAGTCACTTGGTTTAACTTATGGTGTTGGCAAAGGTAACCGTGGTGAATTTGGTGAAGGAATTCCCATTTCGCAGGCTTACCGTATGCAACCGATTATCCCTGTTTATGATATTCAGGGTCATTTCGCCGGTACAAAATCTACCGGGACAGGTAACGGAGAGAACGCATTAGCTGTGCTCTACCGCGACAGGGATGACTATTCAAATGATCTCAGAGGCCTGGGTAATTTCTATGCTGAAGCTCAGATAATTAAAGGTCTGAGGATTAAATCCCTCTTTGGATTTGACTACAGACCCTCCAACAGCAGGGATATTTTCCGTCAGAACCCTGAATTCCAGGAGTCTAAACCAACCGATATTTTGACTATGAACAGCGGCTACACAACTCAATGGAACTGGGCAAATACGATCAATTTCACAAGGGTAATTAACAATGTACATACAATTACTCTACTTGCTGGTTCTGAAGCAGTATCCGTCGATTACAAGAATATTACTGCCAGTCGTTCAACTTACTTTTCTGACGATGCTAATTATATGTATCTGAATTCAGGTGAGAAGGATCAGACAAATGGTGGTGGTGGAGGCCAGGTCAAGTGGATGTCATATTTCGGAAGAGCAAACTATGATTATGGTGGAAAATATCTTGCTGAAGTTACTTTTCGCCGTGACGGTTCTTCGAGGTTTGGTGCCAATAGCCGCTGGGGTAATTTCCCTGCCTTTTCAGCTGGATGGAGAATATCCGAAGAGAGTTTTATGGCAAACGCCAAGAATGTTTTTAGCAACCTCAAACTCCGCGCTGGCTGGGGGAAATCAGGTAATGATGAAGTAGGTGACTATAACGGTTTTACATCGTTTGGTTCCAATAACGGATCTTCCTTCTACAGCATTAATGGTAGTGTCAGTACACTGACATCAGGATTCTTTGCATCTTCAATAGGAAACCCTAATGCAAAATGGGAGACAACATCAACAACAAACATTGGTCTTGATATTGGGGCATTGAATAATACGCTTACTGCAACACTCGACGTATGGCAAAGGAAAACAAAAGATATGCTTTTTGCTGTTGCCATACCTAACGTAGCAGGTGCTGCCTCTGCTCCTTCAGTCAATATAGGTGATATGGATAACAAAGGTTTTGACCTGAATCTCAATTACCAGAATAAAGCTATGGGAGGTGATCTCACATATGATGTCGGGTTAACACTTTCGCATTATAAGAATGAAGTTGTGAAGATCTCCAGCAAAGAAGCCGAATTCATTAATGGTGGTGATTTCAGACAGATGACTTATACCCGTGCTACCAAAGGTACTTCGTTCCCTGAATTCTATGGTCTTATAGTTGACGGATATTTCCAGACACAGGCAGAAGCTGATGCTTATCCGAAAGAGTATGGAGGTACTTATAATGTCGCCGGGCACTTCAAGTTCCGGGATGTAAATAAGGATGGTGTTATTAATGACAATGACCGTGCCTATATAGGTAGTCCGCATCCAAAATTTACCGCCGGTCTGAATGCTGACCTTGGCTATAAGGGCTTTTCTTTAAGCGCTTTCTTCTATACAAGCTATGGCAACAAAATCTGCAACTATGTTAGCCGTTGGGTTGACTATACACAGTTTACAGGTAACCGTACAAAAGACCGTTTGTACAGATCATGGGGCAGCCCTCACCTGACGAACAACGCAGATGCCATCCTTCCATTGGCTGACGAAAATTTAGTAAGCCAGTATCCTTCAACTGCTTTTCTTGAAGATGGTTCCTTCCTGAGGTTAAAGACTTTGCAGTTAGCCTATTCTTTACCTAAGGCAATTTGCCAGAAACTGACCATGAGCAAGATGGAGGTTTATGTTCAGGGTACAAACGTCTTTACCCTTACCAAATATAAAGGACTGGATCCTGAGGTTTCAAGATCAGGTGTTAACCTAGGTATTGATGACGGTCAGTGGCCCACTGCACGACAGTTTGTAATTGGAATCAGGCTTGATATTTAGGCAAATTGATGTGATGGAAACCGTTAAAAATTATAAAATATGAAAAGAAAAATAATATTTTCAACACTCGGTATTGGACTTTTGTTAGTTATGCTGTTTGCCTGTAAAGAATCATTCCTGAATACGACACCACCGGCTTCAGCAAACAACGTGGTCCTTGCAAATGAAAAAGGTGTGAATGCGCTTTTAATAGGCGCCTATGCAACACTTGACGGACAAATTAATGGTACTGACGGGGCTTCATGGGCCAGTTCTGTAAGCAACTGGGTTTGGGGAGGAGTCGCCTCGGATGATGCAACAAAAGGATCAGACGTAAGTGACCAGTCTACAATTGTTCCCATTGAAAACTACTCGGTTGATGCTACAAACGGATATATTAGGGATAAGTGGAGGTTTAATTACGCCGGGATATCACGTGCAAACGATGTCCTCAAAGTTATGGCACAATGTAACCCGGCCCTTCCTGAAGCTACCCAGACAGCAATCAATGCTCAGGTATGTTTCATCAGAGGTTTTATCCACTTCGAACTGAAAAGGGTGTTTAATAATATCCCTTACATTACCGATACTGATGATCCGACAACTGTGGTCAACACTATAGATGCATGGCCTCTGATAGAAACCGATCTTAAATTTGCAGTTGCAAATCTGCCGACAACACAGGCAGAGGTAGGTCGTCCGACCAAGTATGCTGCTGAAGCTGTACTGGCAAGGGTTTATATGTTCCAGAAGAAGTGGAGCGATGCCAAACCTTTACTTGATGATATCATTGCCAGTGCCAAGTATTCTCTGATGACCAACTTTGATGACAACTTCCTTGCTGCCAAAAGAAACAATGCTGAATCTGTTTTTGAGATCCAGTACAGTGTTAATGACGGAGCAAGCGGTTCACCAAATGCCGGCTGGGGTGATGCACTTAACTTCCCGGTTGATATTGATGGTACAGGAACCTGCTGCGGATTCTACCAGCCTAAGCAGAACCTGGTAAATGCATTTAAAGTGGATGCTGGTGGCCTTCCATTCCTGATGGCTGATACTCTTGCAAACTTTAAGAATGATATGAAGATTACATCCAACCAGGTATTTGTCCAGGACACAGTTACTCCGGTTGATCCAAGGTTAGACTGGACGGTTGGTCGTCGAGGTGTTCCATATCTCGATTGGGGAATTATGCGTGGTTCAACCTGGATCCGCGACCAGGGTAATGCTGGCCCATACATTAACAAGAAGAACATGTTCCTTAAGAAAGATAAAGGTACTCTGTCAACTACCACAGGATGGGCTACCGGTGTAAATTCCAACAGCTACAGGGCTATACGCTATGCACACGTATTGTTATGGAGAGCTGAAGTAGCTGCAGAATCTACTCCTGCTGATTTTGCTAAGGCAACTGAACTGGTGAATTTGGTCAGGGCAAGAGCAAATAATCATAAACTAATGGGCAGATGCAGGCTCTTTAATCTGGGTACCACCCAGGCAGCTGTTACTCCCTTCGTTAACAATAGTGTTCCTGCTGCAAATTATCTTGTTAATCCGTATCCGGCTGACTTTGCCACTCTGGATTATGCACGCAGAGCTATACGTATGGAGATGAGACTGGAATCTGCAATGGAAGGATTCCGGTTCTTTGATCTGGTCCGTTGGGGTATTGCTGCAACAACAATTAATAACTACATCCATCAGGACCAGCATTTCAGATCCTTATTGGGTGGAACAAAACCAGCGGTATTCACAGCCGGTAAGAATGAATACTGGCCGCTCCCGCAAACTCAGCTCGATATACAACCTGGCGTTCTTACACAGAGTACAGGCTGGTAGGATCGGGTTCCAAAAAATGATAAAGGCTGGCAATCGCCAGCCTTTTTTTATTTGTCAGAAACACCTATTCTAATTTTATTAAGCTGTCAGCCCTGAACTGATATCTGACAATCTCTTTGCAGATTTCACAACCAAAAGTGGGAGAATCAGAAGAGACTTTTGAAGTTTCGATGAAAATCACCCTGTCTGTTATTGACATAATTTTCATTTCTGAATCTAACACTTTGGCAATTACAAACTTGCCGTCCTTGTTAATTAATATAAGGTGTTCTGTTAAAAATAGCTTCTGATCTCTGAAAACATACAAAGGAACAATAGCATCCTTTTTTGTATCCTCATCGATCTCACCCGTGACAATTTTTGAAGGATCGATAAGGCATTTCGTGTCGCTATTTGAAAGAACAATAAGTCCATCTTCTGACACAGTTTTTTTTGCCTCTTTCAATTGATCCTTTGCATAGATTTCTGCAACACTTATGGCATGGTTCTTAATATTTTTTTCAGAAGGATCATCTGAAAGGTTCTTGTTACTATTATTACATGATGTTAAAAAACAAAGGATAAGAAAGAAAAAGAAAGCACTTCGCATAGTTTCAAATTTATATGGTTCAAATCAAAAGTATAACAAAAATGGGATTTGAAGAAATAGTGTATCTTTATTGACCTCATCCCCCTGGCCCCCTTCCAGGTGGATCGACCTCATCCCCCTGGCCCCTTTCCAGGTGGATCGACCTCATCCCCCTGGCCCCTTTCCAGGTGGATCAACCTCATCCCCCTGGCCCATAGCCGTCAACCTAAAAATAATAACGCGTTGATAATGAGCATGTAACTACTTTTTTCCCCATTCCTTTGGAGAACGGGGTTGATTGTTGTAATTTTGCTCATATCAAAGAACTTTTTTAGTT
>JBGOZX010000209.1:0-6323 GCA_041480425.1 Bacteroidia bacterium | reverse complement strand
GCTTAATTTCTTCTTTTTGCTGAACATCTTTCTTTGATACAAGTTGCTGCACGGAATAAATAATTGCTGTGTAAAAATTACCTTCATATTTTCTGAACAATTTAAATTCTTCATTTTTATCACACAAAAATGGTCTTAAATTCCATGCTAATTGGATGCCAACAAATGCTAAAATTATAATCCAGATTCTAAACACTGTAACTCCGATTTGAGGATAAGTATCTTTTTTCTCACAAGCAAATTTCAATGCATCAATCATTAGTCTCATACCAAAAATGCCTGAGAATACAAAAATTGCTACATGTAGAAGTTGTAAAAAATGATAATTACCTCCAGTGATTTGGAATAAAATAATGATTGGAGAAAAAGATAATGCTATAGCGGAAGTAAGGACAAATCCACTTAAGACAATAATTATCATTTGCCTTAGCGTCATTTTTGAACCTAGAACTTGTTGAATAACAAAAAAAGATGGGAAACATATTATTAATGTACACAAAAATAGAACTATAACTTTTAATCCGGCTATAATAGATTGAATAAAACTATGATAACTGCCCATCACAATACCATAGATAAAGGTAAAAGCGCAGATAATTAAGATCTGATTAATAATCAGTTTGTTTGATTGCTCTTTATTTCTTTCAATGAAATACGATTCTGTGTTTTGGAATATTTTAAATACTTCCATCACTCTGTTTGAATTTTTCATGACAAAAGATTTTTGGTTTGATTGCAAAGATAATAAATTTCTTACATTCAATACTGTTTCTTATTGTATATTATTGTTTGATATTGTATGTTATAATTTAACTAATTGCTACTCCAGCTAATAAATAAGGCGTATTAATGTTTTTATCATGTTTGGTTACAGCAATATTTTTTGCACAATATCTTACTTCTGTATGGTGCTTTTTTGCAGCATTAATAAGTGGGGTCATCTTCTGGATCCTCCAGGATTCAAAAAGGAAATTTGATTTTGATAAATTAGTTTTATTGAAAAATTATTTAAAATCAACCAAATTATAAATGAAAAATCCTGTCCCTGACACACCAAAGAAAACTTTGGCTGCAGGGTCTTGAAAAATTCCTTTGCAGAATAGAATAAATATGATAACAAATAACCTACTTGATGAACCTTTTGGACCAGTCTGGACTTCCGCAGGTATTTTTATGTTTATTGCCGGATTAATTATTACTTATTTTTCATTTTCAGGACAATTTTTTGTTCTGATTGGTGCTCTTGTTGGATTTACTTCAACTAGCACACTAATTGATCATGATAAAAGAAGTATTAAAGTTTCGAACAAATTATCCGGGATAATTAAAACTGGACAATGGATTAAAATTGAACCAGACATGAAAATTGGTATAAAAAAATCAAATAGAGCATGGCGGGAAACAAAGATGCGGCTGGCTTAAAGACAAGTATTGTGTATCATGGCAAATTATTCCTGTTGTTTCAGGAGAGAAGTTGAATGATACTAATACTGTAAAATCTCAAATGGTATTGATGGCAACGCTTAAAATGGATAAAATTGACATACAAAATTTAAAGCAGGCATTTGAGCAACAATAAGATATTCACGAAATTAGTTCTAACTTTGTGTACGGTTGGGTGGTAAATTGAAATAAATAATACTTTTTTAAATGAAAGTTTCTATAAAAGACATTGACTCTTATCTTGCAATTCAACCAGAAAATGTAAGAGTTATCCTTGAAAAGCTACGACAAACAATAAAAAAGGCAGTCCCTGAAGCTGAAGAAGTAATCAGCTACCAGATGCTAGCGTTCAAATTTCACGGGATGCTGGTTTGGTTTGCGGCATTCAAAAATCACTACTCAATTTTTGTACGCCCTAAGGTTTTACAGGCCTTTAAAGACGAATTAAAACCATACGAACTGGCAAAATCGGCAATAAAATTTCCGTTGGACAAACCTCTGCCCGTTCAACTTGTGACAAAAATTGTAAGGTTTGGAGCAAAAGAAAACCTGGGAAAGGCACAATTAAAAACTAAAAGAAAAAAGTAGAACATTTACAGATAAGACAACAGTAACGAAAGATTTAATAACGCCAACTAACAGATGGTATAATTAATTATCTCACCTTTGCTTCTGATTCAGATCTTGTTTTTGCAGAGTCACCATTACAAATTACGAATTGAATGATAACCGCTACTCTTCCACCGGGATTGGAAATCCGAGAGTTTCCGATAGGTGTCGGGACAGGAGTGCATTAACCTGCGACAGTTAGTTGATAGGCAAAATACTAAATACTAATAAAATGACTAATCAAATTGTACTTGTTCTGGGATTAACCTTCCTGATCAATCTGATAACTACCCTATCTTATTCTGTACGAATAGTTGGTATCCGGACAGGAAGAATAGCTGTTTCATTTGCACTTTTTAATATTCTTGTGTTAATTTCGAGGACAGCAAATGGATTTCAGGCACCTTTGCTGGCCAATACCATCGAGAAAAACATCAATTCCGGATATGGTGCGAATTTATTCGATTTCAGGCTTATCATTCTATCCTGTACAATAGCAACACTAATTGGTGGACTTCTGATACCTACCTTTCAAAGACTGTTATCAATTGCTGTTGAGAAATTCAGTATTTACAAATCAGTTCCAAAGGTTATTCTTTATGGATTCACAAAAACCGGGATAACCTCAATTAAAGAAAACATTGTGATACCAAGCCCAAGAAACATTTCAAAACTTGACATAAGCTCTGATTTCCCCTGGAAAGTCTTTATTATGAATGTAATTGCTGTTGCTATTATCACAATTGGAGTCTTATCAGCTCTATATGCCGGTTACTATAATCCTGAATTCAGGACTACGGCAAGTAGTTTATCAGCTATAATTAACGGCGTTGCAACCATTTTAATGTTCGTCTTTATTGACCCATTCCTTTCTGTAATGACTGATGATGTAGTTCTGGGAAAAACCAGTGAAAGTCTTTTCAGAAAATATATAGTCTACATGGTTTTTGCCAGAGTGATTGGAACAGTATTAGCGCAGTTAATTCTTATACCGGCTGCAAAAATAATTTCAATGATTGCCGGATTGATTTAAAAGCGCAAACATTATCAAGGGGATACAGCTCATTACCTGGTTATACTATTTGTAAGGTTACCCTGAAAGGCGATTAAAAATATAAACAACCTGAATATCAATTAACTATATGCACTAAAGAAATCTACCATGAAAGAATCTTCATCCATAAGCAAGGAACTGATCGCTTTGGTAAATGAATGGGATCCTATCCTCACAAATCTTCCAGAAGAGATCGTTGCTCATCACCGAAACAAACAAAACCGTACGATCAAACAGATTGTCGGACACATGATTGACTCTGCCTCAAACAATACCCATAGGATCGTTAACCTTCAGTACCAACCTTGTCCATTAATTTTCCCTAATTATGCTACCTTCGGGAATAATGACAGATGGATTGCAATACAGAACTATCAAAATGAGGATTGGATAATCCTGATTCAATTATGGAAGTATTCACTCATGCATATTTGCCATGTGATTGAAAATGTCAATGATGACAAATTGAATAATGAGTGGATATCCGGACCTGATCAGAAAATAACTCTTAAATCAATGATTATCGATTTTCCAAGGCACCTGAAGCTGCATCTTTCCGAGATTAATGACCTGATTATAAAAGATTAATCGTTCAGTTGTGGGATAGTTCTGCTTTGCTATTCACCAAATCAGGGTTAATAAGAAATTATTTTGCCATTCAGTATCGCGACACCAGGACTGACAAAAAAAATAACATTAGCTTAACTAATATTCCCACTCGTACCGGCTGATCCCGGTAACACATTATGTTCTTTTTATTATTGAAAGTGTGGAATTTGAATAAAATGGATGCCGATTGAAAAAGTTGACCTTAATTTGTATTTTAAATATTTCACTATTGATTAAGGATGTAAGTTAGTAGATGAATATTCATATTTTAAATAGGAAAAATGATTAATAATAATACAAAAACTAATCTTTTTAAAAAAGTTTATCCTTTTCTTATTCTCTTAATTTCAATGGCCGGATATGTTCCGAAAAATGCTACAATACTTAGGACAATTGTAATGTTTTTCTCTCTTGTTTTTGCAATATATCTGGGCAATTATCAACCTGATAATACTAGCCTGGCTATTTTATATTTCATACTTAGTGAAGTCTTTTATTTAAGCTTTATAACGATTGTCCTTTCAAAAAATGGTCTCCGTCATTGGTTTATCAGAAGATGGGGTAATGAAAATGAAGGATATTTAGCCTTTGAAGCGATACTTGGTTTTCTGTTTTTTCATAATGGAATCAGTATTGGGTATATTTCTTCGTCCAGCCCGGATAGTCTATTTCACTTTATTAATAAGGATTTTTTATTCATAATAGTAGCGATACTGGTTATCAGTGGTTTTACAATTAAAATATGGGCTGCAAAAGTTGTAACAATAGAAATTTATTATTGGAAAGACATGTTCCTCGGAAGAAAGATCTCCGACTTCGTTGTTACAGGTCCGTACAAATATTTTGGAAATCCTATGTACGGGATTGGTCAGCTTCAGGCATATGCAACGGCAATCTGGTATGGATCAAAATATGGTTTGATAGCAGTTTTTTTAAATCAATTTTTGATTTTTTCGTTTTATTTTTTGGTAGAGAAAAAATTTATTAAGAGGATCTATCAAAAATATATTTTAGAGCCTGTATCCATTTATGAACAATAATAAACCAGCCAAATGAAGTTATCTTTCTTGTCCTCTCATTGGATTAATTTTTATGGCCCTGCAAAGAAACTTTGTTGTTTTAAATTTAAAACTTAAAAACCATACATAACAATCGGGGCTTTGCAATCCCGCTATGGCGACGCAGTCCACTCCCCCTTTGGTTATGAGCAATTGTATGACTCTTTAAAAGATACCTTTCATGATAAAGTATCACAAGAGCTATAAACGATAAATAAAACACAATTAGAAAACAAACTTAAAAAGAAGCCCTTTCAATGAACAGATTAAGTAATAAAAGAGTAATTATTGTCATATTTTTATTTTATTAGATCAAAACTTAATAAAATGGCAAGATCAACAGGTGTAATAGGTTCGCATAAAGAAGAACATTTGGGAAGTTCGGATTTTATCACCGACATCGTTATAGGTATGTCCGATGGATTGACCGTTCCATTTGCTCTGGCGGCAGGGTTGAGTGGAGCTGTTCAAAGCAATGCAGTTGTTATCACGGCAGGTATTGCAGAAATTGTAGCCGGAAGTATAGCTATGGGACTGGGCGGTTACCTGGCTGGCAAAACGGAACAGGAACATTATCAGTCCGAACTGAAACGAGAATATAATGAAGTTGAAAACATACCTGATAAAGAAAAGGAAGAAGTAAAACTTGTTTTTGCACAATATGGATTAAATGAGTTTACTCAAAACAGCATTGCTGATGAGTTAGCAAAGGACAAAGATAAGTGGGTTGATTTTATGATGAAATACGAGTTGGGTTTGGAAAAGCCAAATGCCAACCGGGCAAGGAATAGTGCAGCTACTATCGGTATCTCTTATATTATAGGTGGCTTAATTCCGCTATTAGCATATTTTTTTACTCAGACTCCTTCTCAAGGATTATTGATTTCCGCTTTCCTGACAGTAATTTGCTTATTCCTGTTCGGTTATTTTAAAAGCAAAGTAACGGGACAGCCACTTTTAAAAGGAGCAATTAAAGTTACTCTGATCGGCGTAACAGCTGCTGCAGCTGCTTTCCTGGTTGCAAAAGCATTCAATAACCTGTTTTAAGAGCTTTCCCTCAAAAGACCAGTTACTTATTATAAAATTCAACATCCTGTCTGAAAACTGAATTGTTTATTATTTCTAATTTTACATATATCTATTGATGAACTCATGAAAATCAGTATCCTAATATTTGACCTGCCCATTGGGATTCTTGCAGGATTTTACATTTTTTATAACATTATTATCTACGGGATTTTCATGGGGTTTCCCGTTTTTAATTTAGCAATGGGAGCAGTAGCCGGATATTACTTAGGAAGAAGGATTATCATTAGAACCATTACCACTCCTCAAAGAGAAATCATGATCAAAAAAGTCTCATTGTTTTCAGGACTAATAATGCTGCTAATCTGCATTTCGTCGGCATTAATTGCATTAAGTGAAAAGACCATTGGTTTAGAACTTCAATACATGTTAGGATTAGACTTTATTGTGACAAAAGGTATGATCATAGGGATAATTTTAATCGGGGGGTTAACCTTGATTGTTTCTCAATACTATTTGACCAG
>JBGOZX010000208.1:0-6330 GCA_041480425.1 Bacteroidia bacterium | reverse complement strand
TGTAGATAGCCGAAGGCTTACTTTGGTGATTTGAATTTTACAAAGAGTTATTGGTTTTATTTAATTCTTCTTCTTTCATGCTACCTGCTTTCTCAAGTAGCTTATCTATATAGTCTTGTGTAAAGACGTAGTATATTATAGGAGCACTTGTTGAATCAGACAATTGAGGACCATCAGATCCTGCAATTGGATTATCTGACTTGGTCAAACTTTCCGGATACCCAAAATCAAAATATATTATATAGTTCCCCCTTTCCCAAAAATATATCTTATCCATTACCCATCTTCCTTTCGGACCCTGGAAATAAATATTTGATATTTTTTTTGACAACCAATCATATTTTTCTCCCTGGCCAAGTAAGGTTGGTGTTCCATATTTTTCTCTATATAATTCAAATAATCTTTTAAGTTCATTCAGGTCACAATTATATGAAAATCTTTGTTCTCCTATATCTGACCTATTGCATAGAGTTAATTGAATACTAGTTAACCTTCCATCAATTATATAAGTCCCTCTAAGATTTACTTTTGCACAAAGAAAAGGACTTATTCCTGAAAAATCATAGTATAAGTTTTTTTGTTTATTCCCAAGTACATTTGTAGTTTCAAAATAATGTAATTCACTAATGTTAAGCAAAGAATCCATTATACTTTTTACTTTTAAATAGTCCATATCAAGATAAAACCCGAGAAAACCAGTTTTCTCGACTTGATGTTTTGAATTGTATGATTTTGTATTACAGGAAGTTAAGAAATATATTTGCATAACAATTAGAGCATAAATAAGAAGACTGTGTTTGTAACGGATTAATTTCATAATGAAAGGTTTATAGTGTGAGTTTAAATATGTGTTAATTATTTATTTTAGCAAGTGACCAGGAGACAAATAGAGTTTAGTTTATGACTTGGGTAGCCATATACAATATCAACTATCCGCTTAGAGCCACATTTAGGACAAGATTTTGGTCTTTTGACAGATATGTATCTCATGATTCAAAAATAACAGCTTAAGGACATAAATATTTATCAGATTAAATTTATGAAATTTAAATCAATTAGAATAAATTTGATAAGCTGTACTGAACATGCAAAACTATATTATAAGGATTCTCCAGGCGACACTTTTCTCTTAGCAGACATTAGACTACTCTATCCGCGTTGCAGACATTGACTTTCACTTTTTGCCGCCTCTTTTATTAAAAAAGCCCCCGGAGCTGATTTCACACAATAAAAAAAACCGGCACCGAGTTATATTAAAGTAGAAAATTGTATGTCAGTCTATCATTCGTCAATCATTTATTTACTCTGAAAGTGCCGGCAATAGCAAATTTAGATAATGAATTCTTTTCTATAATATTGATCCAACAGGAGTTATAAACAGTTATTAAAAGTTATCAATACTAAGTTGAATAACTTCAAAAACCCCATAACATAAGTTTAATTGTCATCAGCCAGGGGAAATCGTCTAAACTGAAGTATAAATACAATCTTGATATTTATAAAACAAAAGCCCCGGAGTGCTTATGTTACCAGGGCCGGCACTCGCTGCATCCAGGCATGATTACCGAACTGAATTCTATTAGGGATATATTTAAAATAATTCTCTCAAAGGGAAAACACTTACAAGCTTAATTCCTTTATTGTCTTTTTGGTGGTAGGTGATGAAGATGTCGTAATTATATCCTTCTATTATACCTGACATTTAATGTTTTCAAAATGAGTTCAGGTTATATTATAACATATGGTTTTCTTCAAGCCATTTCCTTACTCTTTCATGCTCTGCTTGGTATTTGGATTCCACATCCCCGATAATCTGCTGAAACTCAGGTTCGTTTCTGATGCTGTCGAATAATGGATCTGTTTTTATTAAACTTACCATCCACAAATACTCTTTCTGCCTTTGATTAAAAATCTTTAAATTCTTATATGCTTTGACTTTATCTCCCCTGAATGCATATACTCCTGCAAGATCATAATATGGATATAACAGTTGTGCCCATGGACGATCAGATTTAATAAGGTCATTACAGTAATCTATTTGTTTATCGAAGTAATATTCCGCTTCTTTCTTATATCCATTTTTAAAGTAAGCATATCCGATTCGATGTGATTCAAGCAAATAAAATTGACCAAGAGCTTTCTTTCTTTCAACATATTTTTTATAGTACTTCAGTGATTCTTCAAATTGACCAAGAAATGAATGACAGTATCCTAAATTATCCAGTGTCTCAACATCGGTTGAATCTATAGCATATCCCTTCTTATTAAATTCTATGGCCTTTCCCCAATAGCCTTGTTTTATTTCGCCATAAGCTGCAATCCATAAATATTGAGTTGAATCGCCAATTAATTTGAAGTATTCAAGATTATTATTGGCTTTCTCTATAAATCCCGTATCAAAATATGATTCGGTTAAGCTGACTATTATTAAAGGTAATTCTGATCCGTAATTTAGGGATGCAGCTTTTTGAAGGTTTTTTATTGTCTCTACAGGGTCATCCTGAGAAATCAAATCTCCTTTCCCAAAATAAGCCAACCAATTGTTTGGATTGAATTTTAAAGCTTTATCATATTCTTCAAGTGCTTGTTTTATTAATCCTTTTTCAGCATAATACCTTCCTCTGATATAATATGCATCAGTTAATTGGTTATCAAAGTAAAGCGCTTTTTTTGACAGAAAAAGAACCGAATCCAAAAAGCTTTTTAAGAAATATTGTTCATAAAAGTGTTTGTTCCAGTAAACACTTGCCAGTCCGATATATGCTAATGCAAATGTAGAATCATACTTTAATGCTGTATTATACATTTTTTCCGCTCTTTCAACAGCTTGTTTATTGGATGGTTTATAAAAAGCACCTGTGGATAAAGCAGTAAAATTAGTTAAAGAATATTTTCTTTCTTCTTCCCTTCCTCTCTGGTAAAAATCATAAGCTGTAAGGTTCGTAGTTGGTATTTTCTCAATGAGTTGTTTTTCATTGGGAGTAATAATTACTTTTAATTCTGTTGCAATAGATTGGGCAATTTCACTCTGCAGGCTTATTTGATCGCTTGTTGCCTTTATTTCCTTTTCATATGATTTTGCCCAGAGATGCCTTTCGTTATTAGCAGCTATCAATTGTACTCTAAGAACAAATTTATTCCCGTACTTTTGTCCGCTCCCTTCAACAATATAATTCACAACCAGTTTTTTTGCTATCTCAGGAATAGTTGGTCTGTCCGGCCCTTTGTACTGGTCGGTAGATGTGCGTGAAAGAATCCTGAAATCTTTGATTTTTTGCAGATTATTCAATACCTCTTCCATGATACCATTGATGAAGTATTGATTACTGTCGCTCGGACTGTCATTAATGAATGGTAAAACTGCAATTGATTTTTCAAGTTTTGAAAGGTCGGCGTTTAGGTTTCTTTTACTAATAAAGTTAAATGCTACCAATGCAATGATTATTGCACCACTGACATATGTCGCAATCTTCCACCCGCTTGAAACTGCACGAGTTGTCTGATCAGTATGCTTAACTGCACTGACTGGTTTTGTTTTCTTAACACCTGCTGGAGTTATGTCATAGACCCAGGAAACAAAAACGGCAATAATAAAGCCTATACACAGCAGGACTATTACTAATGCTTTAGTAGAGACTGGCAATCTCAATGGTTCTGATACTATATCTATAAGCTGTAGGATAACAAATGCTATTGCGGCATAAACGGTTATCACATGAATAACCTTGCGTCTTTTCAGCTCCTTCCAGAACCTTTCAAAACTGTTGGTTTTCTGAGCCATTAGGAATCCTAAATGTTGTTGTAGATGTAAAGTTAAACTATCCTGAAACCAAAGTCAAGTGAGGGTCAGATTATTAATAATGGGATATGATGCAATTAGTTACAACTAGGAACCATAAAAAAATTATGAAATATAAATCAATTGGAATAAATTTGATAAGCTGTACTGAACATGCAAAACTATATTATAAGGATTCTCCAGGCGACACTTTTTTCAATCTATCTATCAGACAGTAGATATTGTATTTCAGACATTGACTTTCACTAAAGTGTTACCTTTAATTTTTTTTTAGCTTAACTTACTGTCTTGATAAATGTAGCAATTCCAGGTGCAATGGCGCAACGGCAGGAATAATGTATTATGTATTTTAGCCTGGCCTCCACTTACGTTATGGCTGACGTAGCGACAGGCTATGTATGGCAACTGGCTTGCGGCATGGGGCTTAGGTCCAAAGAAGCAATGAGTGATGAGTTGTTAATGGTGACATGAGACATTTATTATATGATTTGTGAATTCGCTGGTTACTATTTTTGTAACCGGTATAGTGTTGATTCGCGAAGAGTCACTATTGACGTTGTCGGAACCCTTAATTTACGTCAAAAATAATTATTTTGTCTGATGGCTTTTTAAGTACCAAGCATTATATTCCCTGATGATTGCTTCTATATTAATATTTTTATAACCTTCGGTTTTATTGGCGATTTTTTGTGCAAGCTCCACGTCATCCTGAACATAATCAGCCATGTTTTTAGCGAATTTTAATAGGAATTTAAAATTAAAGGGCATAATGGTCTCTTCATTTTTTTTCTTTCCGAACTCTTCCTTCCAGAGTTCGCTTTCATCAAAGAGGAATGCCTTTCCTAAATCAGCCAGCGAGATCTTATCCCAAACCATGAGTTTACTTTTATCCTCATCATAATACCAAACGTAATATTTTATCGATCCATCCACTTTACGTAAAAGAAAATTCTCCGAGCGTATACTGTTGGTAAAGGGATGTTTAATGCTTTCATAATACCTTGGGCCTACCTGGTAAGCCCTGATCTCTTTTGGCGTGTACTTGACCCTTCCTTCCCGGTCGTCCGGATCGGTGTAGAAAAAAGTCATTTTTTGATTTAACCAAAGATTTATATTCAATAAATACCCTTTTATAGTATCCCCCTGAAGGGTAATAATAAAACCCGGTAATACACTGCCACGCTCTGGTTCCGGTTGGCTTTCCTGAGCATTTCCTAAAGCTGGAAACAGGCTAAGGAATATTACTAATAGGTTAATTCGCATACATTTCATAGCTTTTTTCTTTAAGATAATTAATTTGATATCGGTCAATTCTATCAGCAAGATAAATAAAAAAAAATAAAAGGCCCTGCGATGACAAAAAAAGCCCCCGGAGCTGATATCCCGGGGACCTACCCTCGCTGCATTGTGGAGAGATTCTCCACAGCATATTCAGAGGTTTATTTTGATAACAGCAAGATCATCAGGGAAACAGACTTATCATTTATCCCAATAAAGAAGTCGGTGGAGGATACGATCCTCCATTATTAATCTTAAAAGGATTTCTTAAGGAGCTGAAAAAATATTCAGAAAGCCAATATTTAATGCGGCGATCTGTAGATTGTTAGGAATTTACTTGACTTCAACCTTGCTGTATCGTAAATTAGTATAATTTTAAATACAAAGGATTTGATCATTTCATATGTTGTAACCAAATGTTCTGTTTCAATAAAAACTAACAATAACAAAAATGAAAAAGCTCGTTTATCTTTTTTTAGTAATCGTTATTGCAGTGGCAGGCTGTAAGAACAAGAAGAAAACCGAATATACCGTACTTGGAGTTTATACACCATATCAAATGTATATGGAAAAACTCAATGGAAAAGTTGAAAAGGTAATTGAAACCAATTACTGGGCTGTTCCTGATGGAGAGTCATATAAGAAAGGAGATAAAATGACCAAGAAACAGTTGGATAGTCTTAACTATACAGGTGATTTTGAAGCCATATTTGATGAAGCCGGAGATCTGGTTTCCTGTGCCATAATGGATGAAAACAAAAAGATATATTATAAATGGGAACTCACCAAGGAAAACAACAAGCTGGCCAGGGCAAAATATACTTACAATGACACACTCAGGACTTATCAGAAGCTAAAATGTGATGAAGACGGTGACATTATAGAGACTGCTACTTTCAAGCCAGTGGTTGATACTCTGCTTGGAAGTTGGGTTGCTGAAAGTAACACCAGAGGAGATACAGTCGTTTACAACTTCTTTAACTACAAGGGGGCGCAAACCTACAAAACGCTACTTCTTTATAATGATTTAGGAAAATTCATTGGCTATCAGGGATATGATAAAGATGGCAATTACAGTGGCGGAAATGAGCTTAAGTATGATGACCTCGGGAATATATCAGGAATAACATTTTACGACAAAGATAAAAAGTCTACCTCCGCAAATAATTTTATCAATGAATATGACTCCAAAGGAAACTGGGTCAAAGTAATCTGTAAGGATGAGAAAGGTTTTGCAATAATTGGAGAAAGAG
>JBGOZX010000207.1:0-6345 GCA_041480425.1 Bacteroidia bacterium | reverse complement strand
AGATTATCAAGGAATTTGTTTAAAATATCATGATTAATGAAAATAATGTCTAAGGTGACAATAATATCAGTTGTAATTTGTCCATCGCAATACACGATAGCATTCTATAGATAGTTATGCTTAGGCTTTTATTTATTCTTTTTTACTATTATTTTTGCTTTATAATCTTTTTGCACTATTCGATGTTCCACGGTAGGATGAGGACTTAAACCAATAAGAGTAAATTTATATTCATCAATAATTGTGTCAGTGGTAAATCGCATATGTGTATTTAAGTTAAATAAAATGGGATTGTCATTAAGTTTCTCAAATTTAAATCTCACTTCTGCATTACCTTCCCAAAAACAATATGCTCCAGTCGGACAACGGGAGTCATTTAAAACTGAGTCAAGACAAATGTACATCTGATTTTCAGGATCATATAAACAGTCTCGGTATGATAGATCAATTGTATCATTAAAAATCAAGTTGTTAAAATTTTCAAATTCCGTAATGAATACATTTTTATAACTATACGATGGATACAATGTAATGCATGGAGTTAATTCATTTGCGTCTGCTTTCCTAATTTTTACTCTTAGCTTTTGTCCTATTTCATATTTACCCTTGCTTAAGTTAATTGCTTCGTAATAATTGCTTGGACTTTCGCCTATTTCTTCTTGAACTTGCAAATGGTCATCAGGAAATTCTAATATACATGTAGAGCAATTCAGATCAAACCCTACAATTCTGGCGGTATACTCAGACTTTAAATTATCCGGACTCTTTTCACAACCAAACATAAAAGAAATTATAGAAGCAAAGAATATTAGATTTTTAATAGGTATCATAATCATTTTTTTGCTGTCAACCCTGTGTTAATTTATTAACAACAAAAATTATTCCAATTAGTATCGAAGCTTTTAAATTTCTAAATATATACTTCGATTGTGTGGTTTTTGCCAGTCCCGGTAAATGGGCAAGATGTGTCTTGTCATAAGTAATTTATTTAGACAACACCGCAAAAACCATGATAACTTGAGACAATTGACTTTACCGACGTTGTCATGTCTTTCAATGAATACCATCCGCTTTAGCAATTTTTCGTACTTCTACACTATTGCCCTCTCCCTGTAAAATCGGACAACCCTTTGCAAATTCAACTGCTTCATTAACAGAATTTGCTTTAACAATAATGTATCCACCAATTGTTTCTTTGATTTTACCAAAAGGCCCATCGGTAACAACATTGTTCGGTCTTACAACCCTGGCATCTTCAAAAGGTAAACCGTTGCCTCCATTGAATTTGTTTTGGGCGGCAATGCCGTTTATCCATTCCATAGTTTGTTTCATCCAAATTTGTATTTGTTCTGTCGAAGCGACCTTTTTGCCATCTTCGTGTCTGAAAATTAAAATGAATTCATCCATTTTGTTTTTGATTTTAATTGTTAAATATTTTTTGATTTATACCTTAATAACAAATGAAATTGATGAAAGTAGATATCATCTAAAAAATATTTTTTGAAGTGTTGAAACCGGTATGATTCGTGGCCATAGTTGTTCCCGATTAATCGGAACTGGCGTGGTTATATGGTAGTCCAGTTAGATGGGCATTTGGTGCCTCGTCATAAGTTAATTATCTAGGTGACACTGCCTGCCCGACTGAACGCCCGCCTGCATGAAGCAGTCTGGTAAACCTGCAGTCGTTCGGGCGGGCAAAAACCAGGACAACTGGAGGTAATTAACTATACTGACCGTGTTGGGTGTTCGTAGCATTTTGGTCATAGTAATCTGGACATTGCTGCTTTTCTCAGAGTTTTTAACACAAATCCAGATTAAAGATTAGAAAGTTAATCAAGGTACAAGGGGGATCATTCATCTTAAAAACAACGGAACTTTTGTTATAGGCAATGATTTACTTATTTTTTATAAATATGTAGGGTGTAAATTCTACAAAATCAGCTACACGAAGAGTCAAACCTGAAACTTTATCATTTTCGACCTTGAAGGGGATTTCTACGATTCCCATAGTGGGATCCGAATAGGTACATAAAAAAACATCATTTTTAAGATATTCCAGTTTCCCAATTAAATCGGGATGATTGGAGAAATAGATGTTTAAATTATTTTTCTCTAATTTAATCGCAATATCACCATAGACTTCATTAATATATGTTCCAGTATAGTTTTCAAGTGGGAAGCTTGGTTTGTTAATTAATTTCACCACATTTTTCAAGGAGTCAATCTTAGCTTTTGACTTGTTAAATTCTTTTTTAAATACATCAAGCGACTTATCGCTATAGTCCTGATATGGTAAACCTAAAAATGCATCACGGATTTCATCAGTTAAGTTCTGAAAGAAATTGTTTTGGTCAGTGTCAGTCAATACTACGATTCCAATTTTTTCTTCCGGTATAAACATCACTGAAGAGAGAAAACCATTAACACCTCCCGTATGCGAATACACAAGCTTTCCATTACGATCATTAATTACCAGTCCCAATCCATAAAGGTAGAAATGGGTCTCTTGTTTAAATCTTGGATCTATACCCATAATAGAATAAGGCATTCGTATTGTTTGAATAGCCTTTTCTGGTATTACTTGAATACCATCAATTTTTCCGTCATTTAGCTGTGCCAGCAACCAGATAGCCATATCTTTTGCACATGAACTGATACTGCCAGCAGGTGCAAGATTATCAATATCAGGAATAGGTAATTCTGTAAGTATGTCATCAACTATTGTATAAGGAAATGCTGCATTTGAGGCTCTTTTAAGTTCCTTCGAAAGCATCAAAGTACGATTCATTTTTAATGGTGTTAAAATCTTTTCTTTCACGGTTTCTTCCCAACTTTTTCCAGTGATTCTTGGAATTAACTCTCCTGCTGTGAGAAATGCAGCGTTGCAATAGCCCCATTTTGCTCTAAAAATGTAAAGAGCATTAATTAAAGCCATTTTATGAATAACCTCTGCTCTTGACAAGTTTGATGTCCAATAAGTAAAGTCACCTTGAAACGTTTCAAATCCTATCCTGTGTGACATTAAGTCAGCTATTATAATATCATTGGTAGCCAATGGATCTTTCAATTTAAACTCTGGCATCCACTTTTGAACTTTATCAGTCAGGCTTAATTTCCCTTCCACCTGCAACATCGCAATTGTTGTTGCAGTAAAAGCCTTTGTGTTTGAACCAATCATAAAAAGTGTGTTCTCATTGACAGGTTCTTTACTTCCAACCCTGGTAACTCCATATCCCTTCATGAAAAGCACTTTTCCATTTTTTACAATTGCTACAGATAATCCTGGGATTTTCCATTTGGTCATCCCTCTAGTTATATAGTTTTCCAGACTATCAGTAACGAAAACAGGTAACTTACTTTCCTGAGCTATTAAGGTGCATAAATAAAAAGTAAACGCAATTAGAAAAACTAACTTCTTCATGATCATTATATTAAATGATTTTTATTAATTAATCGTAACAACTCGTCAAACGAGTAATAAACATTAATTATCAAAACAGGTAGATAAAAATACATTTAGGTATATTTTCATTATATCAAATTTATACTGAGTTTAAACCAGAGTAAAGAAGGTTTCAATTTATAAAAAAATAGTGAGACTTCATCAAACACAAAATTTAAGATTGATTGTGATCTCTATAAATAGTTGAAATGAAGAAATATAATCTCAAATAATATTTCAGTAAGGAAACATTTTGTCTATTTGGAACAGCACGGCACTTTGCTATGACACCCAACGGCAGCGGGTATAGGGGAGTTGCGGCACCGCGTCAGCGGTGTGGCGCGGTCCAGGTTTATCCTCTTATACAGTTCCTGTCTTAAGAGCAATGCACAAAACGCAAAAACCGTGACGAACTTATTTACTTTTTTGTCCGTATTGTGCGTTCGTTATTCTTTTTATTTTTAAATTACACAGTTATGACTACTTTTCCTCGGGCGTGTCCTTCTTCAAGATACCTTAGGGCCTCAGCAGTCTCGTTTAATGAGTAACGTTTATCTATAATTGGTTTTATTTTGCCAGCTTCAAGTAGTTCTTTAATAATAAGGAGATCTTTTTGGTTTATATTCGCTACCATTAAGTTCATATTCTTAGTCCCAGTCATGGACATAAACATGAGCTGGAATATTCGAGCCATAGAACCTCCTGCCATGACATAAATTCCATTGGGGCTTAATATTCGCTTATAATTTAGAATTGAACGATAAGCCGCAATATCAAGAATCAGGTTATATTGCTGTCCATTTTTAGTAACATCTTTCCGGGTGTAATCAATAACATGGTCTGCACCTATGGAGCGTACAAAGTCCATTTTTGTAGTGCTGCACACAGCAGTAACTTCTGCTCCATACATTTTGGCAATCTGTACTGCAAAAGTACCCACACCACCAGAGGCTCCGTTAATTAAAACCTTTTGCCTCGTCTGAATTTGTCCTTTATCACGAAGACCTTGCAAAGCTGTGAGTGCTGCCATTGGTACAGCCGCTGCTTCTTCAAAAGTCAGATTGACCGGTTTCAGCACAAATCTATTTTCATCAACACATACATACTCGGCAAATCCCCCGTAGCTACCTTCTCCAAAAACTTCATCACCGGGCTGAAACTGCTTTACATTGCTGCCAACCGCTTCAACCTGCCCCGCTATGTCAGCTCCAAGTATCTTGTGTTTTGGTTTTAGAAGCCCAGCACCCATTAGTCTGATCAAGAACGGGTCAGCTCTCAAGTGACGCCAGTCATATGCATTTGCTGATGCCGCATGAACTTTTACCAGTATTTCATTGTCATTAGGAATAGGTTTTTCTACCTCTTTAAGCTGAAGAACATCTGGTGAACCAAATTTTGTATAAACAACTGCTTTCATTTTTTCCATATCATTTAATATTTTAATTTGGGTGTTTACCGATTTTATAATGACGCACAACGGCCAGCGAGTATGGCGCAGTCCCGATAGCTCCCGATAGCTATCGGGACCAGGTACAAAGTTGGTTGAGCATTACGAGCTTTTAGCCATGTCCGAGCATAGCGAGCGTCATGGTATCGCGCCTGCCCCGTGCGAGTGAACCGAACGAAGTGAGCTCGGCGAAGCCAAACGAGTAACGGGGGTACAATTTTGATTTCGTATTGAGTATTTCTTTTGTTGTACTAAGTTGGTTAAGGGCAGTGGCGTGGTCCGGGTTTGTCACCCGAGTACTGGTCCTGGTAAGTAGTACCGAATCCCTCAAAAACTATGACAAGTAATTTACCTATACCCGCTTGTTAGCGTTTCGTTATATTATTGTTTTAAATATTGTCTTTCAGTCTTTTACACAGCGTACTGAAAATCCATTGTTCTTATTAATATAGCTAATTGTGACATCTTTGGTATGACCGTAAATGAGAACTTGGTTGGCTCTTTCAGTATCCTCCTCAGTAGAACACCACCACCAGCAATTATATCCAAAGACGTAGAACTCACCCTTTTCATTTCGGTAACCTCCCGGAATAGCAGTAAAACCTGTTTCATTTGTTGCCACTGATACTGGCTTTTGCCAATGATTAGTGCCAGCTTCTTTTAATTTATCGCCTGCAATTAATTCGCCTCCCAAGTAAGTCAACAGTGCCGACCAGTCATCTTTAGAGGGCAGATGCCAGCCTGAAGGACATACTTTATTAGCAGTTTCCCAGTTATACAAGTATCCATAGATTTTTGCATTACTTTCGTTGTTTTCGTAGGCATAGCATCCACTAGTTGCTTTGTATGCAAGGTTTTCTGCCATCCATGTTTGAGTCCCAATTTTTACCGTTTTGTAGGTTTTCTTATCTCTTGAATCGGTATAAGTACCTGTTTCTTGAGCTATAATGTTAATTGCAATAGCTAAAATGGCAATTGTCATTAATAAAGGTTTGGTTTTCATATTTTTTAAATTTGGTTTCTAGATATTTGTAAGGTTGTTATAAACGGATGCTACCTCGTGTTTTAGCATTTCGTTTATTACTCTTGACTTGCTTTATTGTTGTCATATGTCAAAGTTTGTAAATCCTGGTGGATTGGCATGGATCTCTCCTCACCAGTTATTTGTCTAGAACAGCAATCTCGGTTTATGTAAAAGTACGAAATGTTTGGTATCACGACAAAACTGTCTAGGTAACGTACAATAAATGTGACAAGTTTTTCATCTGAATCAGTGAGTTAGCGTTCGTTTGGTCATGGTTAATTTGTCTAGATAAAACAGATGCTGTCTCTTCATTTGAGATATACATAAGTTAGTACCTCTGGGAGTCTCAGTAGGCGCTGGAAATGAACGCTAACGGGCTGGTGGTAGGTTAGGTTGCCGTCTGTGTCGTGGTTGGCGTGGTTTTTGCAAAGT
>JBGOZX010000206.1:0-6485 GCA_041480425.1 Bacteroidia bacterium | reverse complement strand
CTGAGTGACAATATTTATATATGTTCCACCTTCTTCAGTTTTTATATTTTCAGGCCTTATTTTCGTAAAATCAGAGTATCTTAGA
The DNA here is from genome assembly GCA_041480425.1 of Bacteroidia bacterium. Lineage (GTDB taxonomy): Bacteria > Bacteroidota > Bacteroidia > Bacteroidales > VadinHA17 > LD21. The sequence goes on along the minus strand of JBGOZX010000206.1, from coordinate 6,400 downwards.
CCAGTATAACACCCAATCATAAAAAGGTCTCTCACTCTCTCTAAAGTAGGTTTATCAGTTAAATCAAGTAACCTTATCTTCTCTAATTCTTCCTTATTCAGATAAATACTTTCAACAGGCTCTGCTAGTCTCTTGAACTTCCTGCCACGAAATTCTAATTTTTTATTGTAACCTCTGTCTGTGGCCTCATTCATAAATGTTTTAAATACCTGGATATGCTTTCCAATTGTATTTTGGGACAGATTAAGGTCATGCATTAAATAGTTGACAAAACTATTATAAAAATTAAGAGTTATTGAAGTGTAATCCAGGTTTATTTTATTGAAGCGAGCATATGATTGAAGATGCTTAAAAGTTGTAATATAAGTTCTTACAGTATTTGGATTTTTAATTTTGGCACATTCTTGTATGTATGAGTCAATGAAATTAAGGAGTGAAGGAATTTTACTATTGACTTTATTGAAAAGCTTATCATATATTTTTTCTTTAATTACTTCAGGGGTAGGGGAGACATTGTCAAGGTTAAGGGATCTGAAAACTGATTTAATTTCACTATCAACTTTATCAAGCCAGAAATTAAGCTCCGTATTGTGTGGATACTTTTTACTATTGATCGCTCTTTGTTTTGAAGAATCCCATTCAGATGGAAGAATTCTTTCTCCTACGGAGAAGATAATTCTGTCATTATTATAGCGTATATGACAACTAATAAGAGTTGGCTTTTTGCTTTTAGGTTCTCTTAATAAAAAATGAGGTGTTGGAATATTCATCTCTGCATTTATTGGTGCTTTGCGAAGGTGCACCAGAGGATTCGGGAGACCAAGTAGATCTTCAGAGAGATTTTCACATCTTTGCAATGCAGAATTCTATCTTAGGTGTTTAGAGATTAATAATATAGGCGAAAATTTGGAGGTCTTTATTAGTGGTGCATTTAGTATTTGAGTGGTTAAATAATATTGAATAAATGTCACACGAAATTCTGACTGGGGACGGATTCGTTGTCGCTTTTTTTTACTTTTAAATCTCTTATAAAAGCCTCATAATCAACTAATAACTTTATGTGCGACATACAATCCTTCAACAGATCATGAAGTTTCGAAAGGCCGTATAGTCCATTGATGACTCGATAGCTACGTAAAAATCAACCCATTATAAAAAGAATTCCGCCGGATTATCTCAAAATTCAGTGGTGCTGGTGGCACCACAATATTAAAATGCAGATCCCTGTAGATCAACGAATTACAGGGGTCTTTAAATTTATTATTGACGGAAATGTGTCGGATTTTGTAACAAACACTAAATCAATCGCATGCATACCGCAAATCAGAAAATTTGACTAATTAATCTCTTTAGATCAAAACTAATCCTCATATCAATATAGTTGGGTATCATAATAGAGAAACGATAGTTGATCTACATACTGGATAAGGACTTTGAGTTCCTCTAATGAAGTTTTTCTTTTCCATGGTTTTGTTCCGGGAGACGTGGCAAAAACGACTGATGAAACAAATGCATCAGGCATCAGTTTACGGAATTTTCGATGAAATTCATTTACATTATTGCCGTATGAATCACAATCGCCAGAACCACCTTCACTCACAGTCCTTTCTAATAAAGGATCTCCCTTTAATATAAACTCAAAATCAAAATGAAGTCCAGAAACTGACAATGTTTCAATTAGTTTTTTACTATCAAGAAGTGCATATTTAACCCAGTTCGAATCATTCAAGTAAACTGTTTTATTTTGAATACCGCCAACCCATGGCAGGATAATAAGGTCCGGATAAAATTTCTTTAAAAGTTTTACAGTATTTACTGCAGTGTCAGAAAATGCATAATCCGGAAGGTATCCATTTTTGTTAAATGGCCCGGCAAAGAGGTAAGCGTATCTAATATTATTTTGTTTAAGTGTAATAGTATAATTTAGAATGCCTTCTTCAGTTAATTTGTTTAAAGTACTTGGTTGAAATCCTCTTAAAAAGATACTTTGTGTCCAAATTGCATTCTTTTGACCTATTTTAATTTTCTTGTCTGTGTTACAAGATGTTAAGGTTAGTAATGTAAATCCAAAAATTAAATATATAATTGAGACAATAGAAAAAGTATTATTAAATATTCTTATCATAAATTTAACTTATTCTTCATCCTCAGCTGTGGATAACGTTATTATTATAAATTATCTAAATGACTCCCATCATGATTATTTGATCTTATAACTAAATCTGTTTGATCCAACCAGGTTTGTTAAAGAAACTCCATTCACAAAGATCAGTACAGTTCCATTTCCCAAATTATTGGGGTACTCGAATTTTATAGGACCAGAACCATCAAGATAAACATCACTTTTCCAGAGCAAAGTCGGTCTGAGTTGATATTCAGGAACTAATTCAACTTGTTCCTTTGTGGGTATATAATACTCTACCTCCGTTCGAAACACTCTAACCTGATTCACAAGATTATAACCAGGTTTGGACTCATCATTTGGATCAATTATCCCATTGATTCTATTACCTATTTTTGTTGTTACCATTATAACTCCATTACTCGCATCATTACCAAACTGAGCAAATCCTTGCGGTCCTTTAAGGACGGTAATTGATGCTATTTCTGAAGCAAGCATCTGGGCAATCGGATAATATGTCCTGTCAAATACAGGAACATTGTCGACTACAAATAATGCCGGTCGTACAACAAGGGGAATAGTAGCCGATATTGACATTAATTTAGGCATATAATATATTGCACGCAGAACTACCTTTTTAGTCTTTTTGTCAACATTGTATGCACCCAACTTGTAAAGAATATCTTCAAAATATTGTACATGCTCGAAGTCCCTACTATAAAGAGTGATAGCACCAGTGTATTTGTAATTTTCAGCGGTTTTAGCAACATTAACAGATGGTTTCTTCCTATTACCTTTTATTGTAACTGGCTCAATCATCACTGCACTATCCTGATTAAAAAGGGGCTGTTCATTTTCAGCAATTGTAAACTGGGGAATCAGGGAACCAGAATCTGTTTTAATCAATTTCGCTTCTTCTGTGAATACTTTGTTTTCAGGGAATTCGATGCTGACAGGATTTGAATTCCTGGAAGGATCATCATCCGGAAGGATCATGATCTCTCTTGCATAAACATCAAGAGAATCGAAAGGTAATATGGTTTCCCTGTTTTCATCCAATCCTAGTGTAATTATCCCGCCACCTTCTGTAGATACCAGCCTGATCTCTGACCTTACTTTTTTTTCTTTCCCCCGGTTAATTATTTTCAGATGATCATAATTATCCGGCCTCCTTTTCTGATATACCAGTTCAGTCTCCTTAATTGTGTACTTCCTCCAGCCGTATGTCATCATTAACATATCGATTGATCTGCTGTCAATGTTCTTTAATCCATGGCACCTGATACTGTAAGGAAGATTATTGTAAAACTCCCTGTCATAAAGAAATGCCGATTCTATATCAGGATATGGCATACCATTATAGTATCCTGATGTTGAATCTACTACTGAAACTGAAATAAAGGAGCTGACATTCTCTCCCTTTTCATTTGTTGTGTTTATTATAACTTCTGTCTCCTTACCGGGTCTTGCATTGACAGGTGAGGTTGAGATCACAACATTCATCTTTTTATCCTGATTCAGGAAGACAAGCCTTTCCGCAACTGGATTCAAATCATTGTCATAAAGAGTTACAATAGCAGTACCTGAAGGAATTTCATCCGTTTTTATCCTGGCACTGAAGAGAGTATCCAACTGTATGTCTCTTGAAAAAATTAAAATATTGTTCATTGTAACTGTCAGGAAATACTTTTTCCCTGATGTTTCTCTTCCTCTGAGAATCATATCAATTGATCCTGATCTGGTATTATTCACTCTCATAGAAATACCTGATTTTTCCGGTTCGGGCAGAGGCCAATTCATATTCCCGAATTCTGGTTCAACAGGTTTTGCATAATAAGACTCCCCCTGAACTGGTGTAAATTCCACAACTCCCGGACCATAGGGACTTTGCTTGAATTCAGTAATCTTTTTCCCATCCTGGTTTACTATATCTCCGCTGATCTTAATACTTTTACCAGTTGATGTAACAGCATTGAATGCGAGTCGCTGTCTTACACCATAAATATATGTTCCTCCCTCAGGCAGGAACCTCAGATCGACATCAGTCCTTTCAATTACCTGATCGGGTATGGTGTCACTTCTCACCGGTCTCAGCCTGTCAATCTTAATCGTCATCCTGAATGCAAACCGTGAATCGTAATTCATCTGGTCACTAGTGAAAGCCAGGATTGTATAAAATCCAAGCGGCGCATTATCAGGCACTTTAAGCCAGCCGGATGCAGTGGAATAGCTTATTCTGAAGCGGGCGCTGTCGATTGTAATGTGTTCAGGATTAAGCAATAATGCATGCAGAGATATGCTCCCCGTTTCGAACACTCCAGTCTGAAAGTCCCTGATATAGGCCTGGAACCTTATAGTATCTCCTGATTGATAAAGATTCCTGTCAGTATGTAGGAAAAGCTGGTCAGCTGGTGTGTTATTGCCTATCCGGGTTAAGATACTATTCATTTCCTCTGACAGGTTTTGAGAGAACGCATTTATAGAAATCTGAAAAAGAAACAGAAATTGAACCAGCTTTTTCATGGTAATATAGATTAGGTATTTATTGATATTTCTCTAATTGACTCTTTTCATCAACCTGTTAAATCTGACCTTCTTATACCATGGCTCATTTGGATCGAGAGAAAATAGAACCATAACGACTTTCCCAATAATATGCGTTTCAGGCAGAAAACCCCAGAAACGGGAATCCCTACTATTATAAAAATTATCACCTAACATAAAATAGTAATTATATTTGAAATAATGTTTTTCCGAATATATTCCTTTAATATACATAGAATCATTTTTTATACGAACTGAACTGTCTTCATATATTAGTACATTATAATAACGCTTTAAGTTGTCTGGTATTAATTGTAGGGTATCACCTTTACGAGGTACAAAAAGTGGACCATAATTATTGAGGCTCCAATGCAAAAGTGTATCATATGGAAAGAGATTGTTATAAAAATTCCCGCCTTCGATAATCTTAGCATCGTTTCTTCTAATCCTAACACTGTCGCCAGGTACACCATAACAGCGTTTTACCAACGGTGTTCCAAATATAAAATATACAGAATCACCAAGATATTCACATTGAGGATAGTTAAAGACAATAATGTCATTTATCTTTACATGCTTTATACCTCTCATCCAGATAAACTCAGCTTCCTTTTCAAAAATCAGCTTAAATAAATTAAGTATTCTTGGTCCATAGCAAATTTTGCTTACTAAAACATAATCTCCACGCATGATTGTTGGGACCATAGACGTCGTGGGGATTTTATAAAAGTCAAATATAAACACACGGAGTGCAACTACTGTTGACAAAACAAGAATTACCACAGATATTCTTATAAATGATTTTTTCAAAGCTGATTACGGATAGTAAATAATCTGAATTAAATGTCCTTAAAGAATATGTAGCGATCTACATATGATTATTTTAAAAGAAACTTGTCAACTTCTTCTATGATACTATTCTTGTCCGCAGCTCCAGTGGCGTCAATAGACTTTATAATATGGCCCTTTTTTAAAAAATAATAACTTGGAGCAGTAAATGGAACTAATCCCAGACTTGCGGCCAGGTTTGTATCATCGATAACAATTTTTGACCTATCAATATTTTTAAACTCTATTATTCCATCTATGGATTTGGTGTAAAGGGATGATAAAACCATCAAGTAGCTATTATTACCTTTTTTAGAATAAGTAAGTGTTGGATCTATACAATCAAAGCATCCATCTGCCGGGACAAAACATACTACCTTATAGGATTTCAAATTGACACTAAATGACTCCATAAATGATGTAAGTTTTTTAGTTTCATCATCTTTACTACAGCTGATTGCCAACGTAATATATATAAAAAGCAGAATATTTAGTTTCATAAGTAAATCTATTAATTATTAATCTTCTCAAGTGTAAACAATCTGAATCACATATAATCTTCACTGAATGTTTCATTATTAACATGATCCTCTGAAATATAAAGACCCTTGGGTGTTGTAAACATCATATTGCAGGAGTAAGTATTATCTGGTAAATAAACATCGCCAAGATGATTAAAGTTTGTATCGGTAATTATAATCAGGCAACTAGGATATGCAAATCTTACACGAAGGTCAATATTCTCTTCAATATTTTCTGCGCGTCTTCTAACAACTATATAATAACATTCCCTATAACTATCATATAATATCTTCTGTATTCTATCATGTTTATAATGAAACATAAAATATTTTGTCATATTACTATGCGATCCTTCTTTCTTTGGAAATTTCAAACGGTAATTTG
>JBGOZX010000205.1:0-6505 GCA_041480425.1 Bacteroidia bacterium | reverse complement strand
TTGGATTCCAGGCAGTACGCCAACGCTCCGGTACAATCAGTTCATTGTCGATATATAATTTAGTATATCCTGCATAGTACAGTTTGAAATGAAAAAGTCCGGTTTCTTTCGGTTCAATATTACCTGACCATACCACATTTGATCTGCTAAGTGGAATTTCTTTCGGAAAATTTTTAACAGTTGTCAGATTTTCATAATCAAGCGATGATTCCTTGCGCTGCAGGAAAATTTTATTTGTGACCGACGAATTAAGATAGGTGGCAGTCAGACCTCCCTCCTCACCCTTAATATCAAACAATCTGAAGAGATCCATCTGGGAATAATCCCTTTGATCCCCGAATTTTGTAAGAGAATAGTTATCCCATAAAAGTCCGTAATTCCGGTTCGAAACTACAAATGGGACTGATACCTTGGTGTTGTATTGAAAAAGACTTTCGTTCAGTCCTTTGTAGTTAAATTCATCTGACTGATGTTGACCGAGACCATAAAATGCCTCATCATCCGGCGATTCAAATATCTGGCTTATTGAATACCCGTTTGTCCCTTCAACAATTACCGGAGTGAAAGATTTTCCTCCTCCTTTACGTTCCTTAAGTATAACCTTATTATTTTCATTACAGAATACAACCTGTCCGGTTGCCAGGGATACTTTAGCCTTGATTTTAGTGGTGGAAAGTACCAGAGAGTCAATAACCTGTTTAACTTCAAAGACAGGTGCTGATGAATTAATCCAATTAACACAAAGGCTTTTTTCCTCAGAAAAACCATTTACCGGTGATGCTACAACATGAATGATCTCATCACTTACAACTTCAAGCTTCATCTGCCTGGGGGTTTCAGTGCTTTTCGATTTCAGTTTGATGACCACTCCGGTATCGGTTTTCACCCATAACGGTTGAGAGCAAGTGGTAAATAATATGACCTCGGCGGATAATAAAAGAAATTTTCTCATAAGGCATTTGAATATTATTTGCACAACTCTATTGCAAATGAATCAGAAGAAAGAAACTGAATAATTCTATAAGAATCTTACATCAAATTTATATTAAAAACTCCGCTTCGATTTCTGTCAGTAAATCATCACGGCAGATATCAGCCTCGATAAAAACTGCCGGAACCTGAGGAAAGTGTTCATTACAAATCGTTCTAACCATACCGAAATCTTCCTGGTTTTTAATATAAACTCTCAGGAGAGAAAATTTACCTTGAACCAGATCCGAGCTTTCCATTAACTGGCTAATACGCTCATTATTTGTAAGTTTTTTAATATTTTCAATTGTCACAACAGTCTGTTCCATGACATCTTCCTTGCCAATCGTCTCCTGTCCGATAATTGATGCGGTACCAGATATGTAAAGTGTTGACCTTTTTTTATTTTCCAGGAGAAGGGCACGCTCAAACTGTGGAGGATGTTTAATTGATTTATCTTTGCCCGTCAATCCTTTCAGTACTTGCTGTCCGTATTCATAGGCGTTTAACTGGTTCGGATTATTAACAGCTTTTATCTTAACCGTCTCATCAGCCTTCACGGCACAAAAATCAAGGATGACTCCGCCGTGCTTCATCCCCACACCGGTAGCAGCAGGATAACCATGTATAGTTCTGTACTTTTGATAATACTCGCTTCTTACTTCATTAAAAATCTGATAATTCTGAAATCCCTCTTTAACAGTCAGAATATTCCCAATATAATTCCATTGTCTCACCACATTATTTAAAGATAAATTTTCTTTTTCGAGAATGCTGACGACATGATCGAAAGCTGCATTTGCGGCTTTTCTAGTATCGTTCTGGAATAAACCACTGCCCAAGCCTGCTCCCAAGATTTCTTTACACGATTTTGATTCTATTACGACATAAGGTACAGATTGCCAGAATTTAGTAGTGATCTCTGAAGAATCACCTTTGATGAATAATGCTTCGGCAGTGACTTTCCATGGTCTTTCAGGAGGATGAACCGTGATATTAAATGTGGGACACTGATCACCAAAAGTATCAATTACAGATTTCCCGATCTTTTCTTTAGTCTCCAGATAAACCTGATAATCGGGCAGATCGACAAAAATATTCAGTTTTAGAGGCCGGTTGCCCTCCGACATGGTCCTCATAATTTGTTTACGGCATTGATCCCATTCCTCTTCGATGCTGCCCGGAACCGTGGGCAGGTATATGAAATAATTCTTCCTCATAGAACATTATTCTTTTATTTCAAAAGTAATATTTTTGGCTGATGAAACAATGGTCTTAAGCATTGCCCGACCATTCGACCTGTCCTTATTTGCTGCCAAGCAGCTGATCAGCCGCCAATACCAGGAACATAAAGTTTGTTGCTCCTCCTCCCATAACATACTCCTGTTGCTGCCAGAGATAAGGCCAATCGAGTAACTCCGGAAAATCGGGACGGATCAGAGCTGTTCCTGATGATACACCACCGGGTATATATGACCAGTCAGCCCGGTTGACGCCGTAAGCTACAATTGTGGATCTTGAACCTACCCCGGAAGCAAAAGAGGCAGTGTTTTCACCCGGATGGACACCCAGAATGAAGTTCAGGGCATTAAAAATTGGAGCGGAGGAAAAAATATCAGGAAAAGCTTTGTGTAAAAAATACTGCTTCACTCCAAAGCTTTGGATATCCCAGCCGGCACCCCAAATACGCGGACGATAAGGAACTCCGAAAGGTGTTTCAGCAGATTGTTTTAATATTTCTTCGGAAAGATTTTTCAATGAATTTTTAACTGAGTCTGTGAAATCGGTATTGTTGATCTTAGGAAGAGCGCGGCCGATAAGCCAGCCCAGATTACGAATTCCTTTAGTAATAGCAGATCCATTTTCAAGCAGGTACTTTTTATATTTGTCCTCACCTGTTGTCAAAAACAATTCTATTGCTGTATGTATTTTGGCATTCGTGACCATTCCTGATGGCTGATAATCATGTGAATAGATGGCTTCAGCGATCACAAGACATTGCTTGCTGAGATCGTCATTAAATCCTTCAAGAACCCTGGCGGTGGCGGCTAGATGAGCAGCTGTTGTCAACTCCCTCGAAGGATTATTTTCAGTAAAGATCCAGCGGTCGTCGGCCGGTGAGGAGTGAGTACCTGTACGCTCACCGGTCTTCAGTCGCTCATCATATATAAGACCGTCAGTCATTGTTGATCCATCACCTAATAAAACGTATTGTCTCTTAGTCGGACAAATAATTCCCCTGTAAAGACGCCCAAGATTTTCATAACCGGCAACTACCGAAAGAGCTCCATGCTCGATTTGCTGAAGTATATCTGGTTTACCATCAGGCTGGTGTATTTCAACAATTCGTGTATTCTGATCAATGAAAGTCTCATCATATTTTATATTGAATGCTTCATAAGACATTACAAGGATGTAAGCCTCCCCACTCTGAGACTCAACCCGAAGGTCATAATCACCGGCATCATGCCATCCTCCGATATTTAGTCCCGGAACATGATCACCTGATTTAAATTCTGTGAGGGTTGATTCACCCTGAACATAGCCATCAAAATGGATATAGTTTATTGGCGCCATCCGGGCATCGTCCATGTGGCACAATCCATGCCAGACACGATACTTTTCATTAACTCTCATATGGCACATTTGAATTGGCAGGAAGTATTCCAGAGTTGGTTGCCACACATTCCGCTGATAAACATCTCCGGCAATCCTGAATGGTTGAGATTGCTGGTTGCCATATTTCACAAAATAGAGTCCCTCCTGCATAACAGATGAGAAATCAAATTTCAGATAGTTGTACCGTAGGAAAGGACCCCATGATTCTGGTTTAGTGCTGCTAACTTCAATATTTTTACCATTTTCAGTTATTCTGACAAGGACGGGGGTTTCCCTTTTCGTTTCATTTTTATCCAGTTCAATTATTGCAACCTTTTCCTGATCAGGGTGATATCCTATCTGGGAGACATGAATAACAGGTGTACTTTTCCAACCCATTACAACATTGGGTGTTATGATCCATTCAATTGCATTTGTAGTGGAGCCTTCCGGTACCATAGAACGGACTACAAACCATCCATTATTATGGACATACCTGCCATCGAGGAGCTGAAGATCTCCTGTCTTTGACTCTATTGCCATCCGCAGCATCTCATCTTCAGGCGCTACAACAAGTCTGCTTCCTATTGCCATCGGTTTTGCTGCAACAATTTCACCTTTTTGGTCGGTCATTGCTGGCCCATTGGCTTGCCTTGGGAAGATGCCCGACTTGTTTCCCATGATCCAGCTCTTTCCAAACAGCCAGCCCGGGAAAAGTTCCATATTAAAGCCTACTTTACCAATAAATTCCTTTGGTATTGCGGGCTCAAGGTCAACTGTGACGATAATTGATTCGCCCTGTGAACGGACTTTAACTGTATAGTTGAACTTAAGATCAGGATATTCAACCGGGTTAAATCCCTTCCGGTTTATTGCCGGATCAGGATAAGCCAGACTTACAGTGACAGAGTTCCCTGGCAGATCAACTTTCCGGTCAAGTTGCTTCGGTATTGGTTGCCATTGACCTGGTGTTTCGTCAAGCCGGATATCACCGTTGGAAGCAACACGTTTACCGTGCATAATTACAGCTACACCACCCTGGTGACCCTCAGGGTAAATGTCCTGGTATGCCATCACATTGACTCCTCCTTTTTCGAAGTACTCAAGTTTATTCAATACGAAAGAAGGTAGTTGTGAAAAGCTGTTCATGGCAAAAAGAAATATCCCCAAAATTGTTAAAATCCTTTTCATCTGATTCATTTATATACAAATTCTATCTTTCAAAATCTTCAATTAATTGCTTTCTTATCCGAACGAGTGAAACTTTAACCGGATATTCATGCTAAGCTTTTTTTAATTTTTTTATTCCATTTCAAATATCCCTTGTTCAGTGGCAGCACCCAGTGGAACATGTTTACCATAAAAATCATTCCTGGGAAGGTCAATACCTGATATGGATTTGATGTCTAACCCTTTATTCCTGAGTGGCGAATCAGGTCTTAAGGTATATCCATAAAGTGTGCTAAGCTTATATGGATCAATAATATCAGTAATGAAGGGACCATTAAACCCGGGATCTGCCTGGATTCCGGCAATCTTACCTTTCAGCATCTCCTGGCCGGTGGCTTTTGACCAATCAGCAAGATTACCGAACCCCATGAACTTAATACTTCCTTCTGTGCGCCACCACACGTTTCCAATAAATGAACTCCCTGTATTAAGTCCGGTGATTACCTCACCTGTACCAAGGAAAATATTATTACAGAAAGTAAAGTTTTTATGAGCTGATGCATTTTCGAAACTGATTACAGGTGCAGAGGCGTTATATGCTACATTATTATATATCATGCAATTAGTCAGCTGACTACTCACATTTGATCCATTCCAGATAAAAATGCTTCCAGCTCCATCAGTGGTCTGGGCATCATTAATACTGACGCAATACCGCACTATATTATTTGACCAGTCAGAAGCTCCCGGATATTGAAATAATCCATAACCTGCACCCTGGTTTTCATATGATAAGCAATACTGAATTACGGAATTGGTTACACCTCCGTCAAGATCAAAACCACCTCCGTCTTTTGCGCCTTTGGATGTTTTATTCCGGTAGCTTATACAATATTGTATCGTAATATGATCACTTTGCCAGGTCCAGATACCTACGGGACCATTTCCTTGCCGGGGCATATCCCATCCGTTGTTGGTAGCGGTACAATGGTCAATTATAACACTATCAGAAATTCCGACCAGAATACCGTTTCCGCTGTGATTATCAAGGATAGTTGGATCTCCCGGATTATTCTCAGCCTTGCAGTCCTCTATCAGTATTTTCCCTGATAACTTTTTGTCCGAACCCATGACATTTATTCCACAAAAGCCATTATCAGCAGCCAGAACTTTTTTTACCTGTATCCCTGTACAGTCAAACAGGTCCACCCCTGACTTCTGAAAACCTTCTGCTTTTAATTGTTCAATAGAGCTGTTCCGGGTACGCACAAATGCCAAACCATTGGATGTATTCCCGTTTTTTCTGCCATTTCCTATGATGTCCAGATTGTTAATCCAAAGATTATGACAGTCTTCAACTCTTATGGCTTCACTGTTTCCTCCGTTGATAACGGCTCTTCCATCGCCCCATGAACTGATTTCTATGGGCGTTTCTTCAGTACCACCTATATTATTAAGGAGCAGGGCACCTTCAAAAACCTGTCCACTGGAAAAAAACAGACTTGCCGGTTTATTCTTAAGCCGCCTGTTTACTTCAGATATTGACTTCAAAGGTCTTTTTATTGTTCCAGGATTTTTATCATCTCCCTTTTTATTATCGACATAATAGGTTTCATTTAAAACAGATTTGGCAGCTCTGCCTAATTTTTTATCAGATCTGTCAGTTTTACAATAAAAGCATGAAACTGAACAAATAAGAAAAAGAAGGACCACGTAGGGACAGGTCTCAGATCTGTCCCTAAACTTATTCAACAATCCATTCATATAT
>JBGOZX010000204.1:0-6547 GCA_041480425.1 Bacteroidia bacterium | reverse complement strand
CATATAACAATTTAAAACAAGTAATTTCTGTTATATCAACAAATTTCTTTCAGATCATGAAAAAGTCAATTCTTTTTACTTTGGTTGCTGTTGTGTTAGCAATCTCTGTTTTATCGTGTGTTCCGGGCAGAAAATACAGGATTCTGCAGAATACGAGCAGACAATTTATGAGTGAGCGAGACGACTTCAAAACTGAGAATATTACTCTTTCAATGCAGAACAGGGAGCTTGAAGCAAGAATTGCATCACTTGAAAAAGAGACAGGGACAATTAAACAGGACCTTGCCGTTGCTCAAAGTGAACGAGACAAGGCAAAAGAGGACTACAATGTGATTTCAGCAAGGTATAATGATCTGCAAAATGCGCAGGAAGATTTGATACGAGGAAATGTAAGTGAGACTAAAAACCTACTCACGGAACTTCAAACTGCCCAGGAAAACCTTAAACAGAAAGAAGATATTCTCAGGCAACTTGAACAGACACTGGATTTGAAAAAAACCTCTCTTGATGAGCTGACATTTGAACTGGAAAAAAGAAATGCCCGAATGGCTGAACTCGAAAAAATACTTGATGCACAGAAAAAAATTGTTCAGGAACTGAAAAATAAAGTCTCGGAAGCCCTGCTTGGGTTTGAAAACAATGGCCTTACAGTTACAATGAAAAACGGGAAAGTGTATGTCTCCCTTGATGAGAAACTTCTGTTCAAAACAGCCAGTTGGGATATAGATGCAAACGGAAGGAATGCCTTAAGAAAATTGGCTGGTGTTCTTGAAAGAAATCCTGATATTCAGGTTACTATTGAAGGACATACAGACAATGTTCCATATAATCCGGGAAGCAGTCAGCTGAAGGATAACTGGGACCTGAGTGTTAAAAGAGCTACTACAGTGGTCAGAGTTCTGCTTGAGGGTACAAAAATTGACCCGAAACGACTGACTGCAGCCGGCAGAAGTGAATATCTACCTGTTGATGCACGCGACACACAGGATGCCCGACAGAAAAACAGACGTACTGAGATAGTACTTACACCTGATTTGACGGAACTATACAAGCTTATAGATAAATATTAACGATTGAATTATGAACAAGGATTGACGATTTATGATTTTAGAAATTAAATCATAAATCAAAAATCAAAAATACATGTTCGAAATTTAAACTCTATTTTGAAAATTCCTGCAGTCTTACTTTCATGTTTTTAAGAGCCTGCAGAAGGTTATCTTCAGGCTTCAGGAAGTCCTGGTTTTCCCAAAACACAGGGTCATAATTAGTTATTGTTTTTGAGAAGACGGAATGTATAGGAGCCAGTTCTTCTCTTTCAAACCTTGTAACATTTTTAAGGTTCATACTTGTTATTGCCAGTTCAAAGAATACTTTGAACTGTGTATGGAATAGCCTTTGCTTTTGTCTGGAAGAGAAGACCAGATCTCCTCTGACATGGCTTAGAAAATACCTGTCATTCACCTTACGGTAGCTTACAGAGTATTTTACTGAAACGGGCCATGTGGTAAATCCGCGCGAAGGACTTGAGATAAATGTATCTTTCATCTTATGAAGATATGAAGGATTGATCTCAAATTCAGCACGAAGGATCGCATAATCAACAGTGTTGATATAAATGGTTCCTTTAAACAATGGTATATCAACATCCTCTTTCTGGACAAATTCAATTACAAATGCAGCTTCTTCATCGAATGATACTATATCAGTCAATCTGTAGCTATATTCTGAAATACTCTCCCTATCAATAAAATCAAATAAGTTTTTTACTCCGTCCAGCTGAAGGCATGTGCTGAGACCTGCTTTTAGCCTGACAGCTATCGTATCCCTTACATCTATATTTTCAATTTTTCTGCTTTTAAAGACTTTTATCTGATCGTTCAGTAAGGACCCTGAATAGGGACTTTTGAATATTTGCAAAATTGCTTCAGAATATGTCTGAAGTTCATTTTTTTTCAATACTCCTTCTCTGTAAAAACCGGTCAGATTGGCAGGCGTATTGCCATAATTATGAGATATTGCAGAAAGAGTCTTATAAATTATCTCCTGTGGTATCTGATTCCTGATTATGATCTCAGGAATTGAGATAAACTCTCTTTTCATTGCAATTGTGAGGTTATTGCCAAGATACTGTCGAACAGGTATTCCTCTACCAAAGAAACCCAGATATGAGACTATTAAAGTGTCATTAATACAGTCTGGTGTAATCTTCAGACCGAATTCTCCGTTTTTGTTTGTGATGGTTCCTTTTCCTTTGTTTTTAAGTCCGATCGTTGCAAAGGGTAAAGGCTCATGCGACTCACCATCAATAATAAGACCTGTTATATATTTCTGATCAGTGAAAGGTATTGAATCAGCTTTTGGGGGAGGATGGGGTATTTCTCGGGAAATAATAATATATTTATCAATAACTGAATAGACCAGTGAATCGTTGTTCAGAATGCTATCAAGGACTATCCCCAGTTTTACATTCCTGAAGGTCATCTCAATCTTCTTATCGGTGTTGATCAGGCGGCTGTCGTAAGTAAAGTTATAACCTGTTTGCCGGGTAATAATGTTGAGAGCATTGCCTGTTTTAACTGTTCCTGCCCTGAAAGTAAATGTTGAATCCAGAATGTTCACCTGGCATTTTATTGCCTGTAATGGGATCAGTAAAATCAACAATGTAATGGCCCGAATATTTTTAAATATATAGCCATTGTATGACAACATTTTTCAGCTTATAAGTTATTTTTCAGCAAGATGGTAAACATTACCATCTTTTGTATAACTGAGGTTAAAGCTAGTACAAATCAGGCGAATTATTGTTTCCTGGGGTTGATAATCTATTGGAGAGGTCCATGGATTTTCAAGAATAGCGGGATCGTCAGCAACAATTTCCATATTATAGACTTTTTTGAGATCCCTGAAGACAACATCCAGTTTTTGTCCGTCATATACAAGGAGTCCTGTATTCCATGCCATGTAATTTGGATTATTATTCAATGTTTTTCCCGAAAGCTTTGTATCAATAGTTCCGACAAAGCCCGGATCAAGTACAAGTTTCTGTGAGCCAGAGTTGGCGGAAAGCATAACTTTCCCGGTTTTAACAAATACTTCCACAGCATAGTCGGCATTACTTGTAATAACATTGAATGAAGTACCTATAACCTTTACCCTGGCTTTTCCAGCATCTACTGTAAAAGGATTAGAGGCATCCGGAGTTATTTCGAAAAAAGCTTCTCCGGTGAGAGTTACATTTCTTCCATGTTTACCGAAATTTTCGCGATAGCTTAATCTGGTATTCCGGTTCAGAAATATATTGCTTCCATCGGGAAGGGTAACCTGAAGGTTCTTCTGATTATCAGAAGTAGCAACGGTGGTTTTTCTGCTTAAAACGTTTTTGTTATTAAGATAAACCAGTACCGATCCGATACTTAACAGGATGAGAGCCATTGCGGCTATTTTCATAAAGGAACTTCTTATAAATCTGTTCCGGACCGGTGGTGCTTCTGTAATTAATCCATTGTCATTCAGCCGGGAGTATAGCTTATTCCAGGCCTTATCGACATTTATTTCCTTTTCACTATTCATCTCTTTTAACTCTCTCCAGTAATTAATGGTATTATAGTTGTCATCAGCCATAAACCGGCTGAGCAGATCAGCATTTTCTGTCTTTTCGTCTGAAAGCAGTGCAGAAAGTTTCTCCCACTCCTTATCAGTATATTTTTCTATGTTATTCATCTCTTTCATTATTCTGCCAGTGCTTTTCTGAATTCTTTAAGTGCCCTTCCCATATTAGCTTCAACTGTTTTAACAGAAACAGAAAGTCTCTCCGCAATCTCAGAGTATTTTAAACCTTCAAACCTGCTCATACAGAATATTTTACCGCATCTTTCAGGGAGGCTTTCAAGTATGCTGGCTATTTTGTCCTGAAGCTCCTTATAATTGAGGATATCTGTAGGGCTTTCTGCGCTTTCTGCCGGTTTGATTGACATCTCCCGTGCGTACCGTTCCATAACCCTGCTGTGGTCAATAAAATGCAGGCAACGGTTATGAACTGCCCGGAAAAGGTAACCATTTAAAGAACTTTCAATTTCAAGTTTTTCTTTGTCCTGCCAAAGTCTGAAAAACAGATCCTGAACAATTTCCTCAGCTGTGTCGTGATCTTTGATCAGCGTCTTGGCATATCTTACCAGGGAAACATAGGAGGACCTGAAAAGCGACTCAAACTGTCCTGCATCACCTTGTCTGATCCTCCTGATTATTTCAGTATCCCTGATCATAGAATTCAACAGGTCGTATTATTACTTTCTGTCACTGAATTTCAGTTTTCTGCTTAGACGACGTATTGCTGATTCAATACTCTGGTCGGGTTCAATCACGTTATAGTCTCCCCAGAATTCAGGGTCAGTGAATGCTCCGACTTTTTCAGAAAACACATCAGTGTATTTGATTTTATCTTTACCGGTAATTCTAACAACTTCCTCGTTTGTACGGTCAGTAATTGCTATTTCCGACATGGTAGTATAAAAGGTATTAAACAGTTTCTTCTTCCAGTCGACTTTAAATTTTACCTCAGCTCTTGAATAGGCAAAATACCATTTGCCATCCTGTTCACGATATTTGGTTCTGTATGTGGCGATTACAGGAGTTACTTCCATTCCAAGCGGTTTTTTCCTGATAAAAATTGATGAAACAGCTTCTTTATCAGCAAGATTGAACCCAAATTCAGCCTCAGTAATGGCATAACTGTCAACCTCTATATATAAGCTTCCCATAAATAATGGCATATCAACCGATGGCTTCTGCCTGAATTCAATTACATAATGAGGTTTATTATTGAGTTCAATAACGCTGGTCAAAGAATAATCATAGTATTTCATTGCATCCATTGTCAAAACTGACTCGGTATTTTTAACTATGTCAAGTTGTAAAACGCTTACCGGTCCGCCCTGGAGTTTAAATAAAACGGTATCCATTTTTTCAACATCGGAACTCTTTCTACCCTTATAGATCCTGCCTCCGTCAAATCGAATGTCATTATTGTAGGGAGCTTTAAAGATCTCAACCACAGCTTCACCGATTGATACATATGTCCTGTTCTTACGTATAGTCTCCCTGTAAAATGCTGTCATCAGATTAGGCTCTGACATATAATTTTTACCAATCCTGCTAATAGCATTTTTAACAATTTCTTCGGGATCCAATGGTTTGACAATAATCTCTTTTATGGGAATTGGAGCAGGACTCATTGAGATAACATTTTTATAACCATTTTCTCTCATCTCACTTAATGGAACAACCTTATTCTTATATCCTAAAAAGGAGATCTCAAGATTTTTGGAGGTTTGCGTTTCAGTGATTTTGATAAGAAATTCCCCGTCGATATTTGTGACGGTAGCAACGTTAGTTTCCTTTACGGAGACTGATGCAAATACGAGTGGAGCTCCGGACTCAGCATCAACCACTTTACCTTTGAATGTGAGCAAGGTTTGTTGATCGTTTTTCTTCCTGTCAGGTGCTGTGCCTGCAAATACAGTCTGAGCTGTAAAAGCTGACAGTATAAGCACTGCAATAAGCGAAAAGTTTCTAAAAGTTTTCATGGCATAAAATTATTAAGTTAACATTTATTTTCTTCTTTTACAATACTGTATTGTTTTCTTTTCAAATGTAAGACCAGTGAAGAGTCGGTTTACCCTATTTAATCTAAAAAAATATTTTCTTATCTTACTTCAGTATTTATGATTAATACATGACCATAAGATTTGTTAAACCGACAAATGCTCTTATTGCGGGATATTCATATCTTAAAAGCTCCTTTACCGGGAAACCCTCAATTGCCGGAATGCCTTTATATATTTCTGCCGAACTTACCAATCATTGCAACCTCCATTGTCCCGAATGTGCTTCAGGTTCTGAACTCATGAAAAGGGAACGGGGATTCATGGATGTTGATCTGTACAGGAATGTGATATCAGAACTCCGGCCTTACATTTATTATATTAGTCTTTTTTTTCAGGGAGAACCAATGCTGCATCCCCAGTTTTTTTATTTTCCCGGGGATTCCGGTAACATCAGGACGGTTGTTTCGACAAACGGCCATTTTTTATCTGTTGAGAATGCAGAAAAACTTGTAAGGTCAGGTTTAAATAAGCTTATTGTATCACTGGATGGGATGGATCAGACAGTCTATTCGGAATACAGGAGAAAAGGAGATTTTAACACAGTGGTTGGCGGAATAAAGAATATTTCGGCTGCCAGGATAAAATTCAATTCACCCTTAAAACTTGAGATACAGTTTCTGGTAAATAAAAACAATGAAGCCCAGATACCTCAGGTCAAACATTTCGCAAGGAATGTAAGAGCCTCACTCAGATTGAAATCGATGCAGGTAATTAACAAGGAAGATATGAATAAATGGCTTCCTTCCCTGAGCAAATTCCGGAGATATAAAGAGAATAACGGAGGGTATATAATCCGGAATACCATGCCTGACAGATGTACAAGACTCTGGTTTAATCCTGTCATAACCTGGGATGGGAAAGTTGTTCCTTGTTGTTTTGAT
>JBGOZX010000203.1:0-6548 GCA_041480425.1 Bacteroidia bacterium | reverse complement strand
TATGCTCCTGAATCAGGATTTGATGAATGGATAATAGCTGCGAATTGCACACCGCTTTCAGATGCAAAAGTCGGTGCTCGTAAGCTTGTGACCTTTTTTGCTTTTTCAGGATATCTGCTGTTTGAAGATTCATATAACTCATCAAATGCCTCTTTGCAGCGGGAGGTCCAATTTTCTGTATTCTGGCTATGGATTAGTTGGATTAATTTTTCCATTAGTTTTTAGATTGTTATTCTGTCAAATAATCATGACGACTTATATATCAACGATAAAATTGAATATAACATACTCTCTGTTAATGATTTATTAAAATCAGATGATCCAAACGACCTTTACTTTGCAGGCATATACTTCCTTGACAATTCAACTAGAAAAATTGATGTTTCAGAAAAGAAATATGCGCTTAAAACCTCGGAGAAGTTATTTCATAAAGGTTTGAAGTTTGATACTTTGCATGGTCCGATTACACGTCGGCTTACAGAATTGTCTATTGAGAAATATCAATTTTTAAAAAAAGATGTTAACAAAGAAGTTGATAAGTATTTTTATTTAATGTCTAAGATAGATGACCCAAATGACTTAATTAATTCATTATCATTTTATGTCAATGGGATGGACAGTACTACAATAAATTATGGATATGCCGAAAAGGCAATTTTCATTGGCAGTAAGCTTTTAGAATCAGATACTACTGATGGATATATAAGACGTCAAATAGCTTTTTATTGCTCTAACTTATCATTTCAATCACTTGATTTCAAACTATACAAAAGCTCATTAGATGCAGTCATTATTGCAATAAAAGCTGACAGTACTTATCAATTATCATATACAAATCTTCCTCTGGCCTATCTTTTCAATAACAGGTATAGTGATGCTGAAAAAGAATACCTGAAATGGAAAGATAAACCATGGACAGTTGATAACAGTGCTAAAACATTCAAAGAAATATTTCTTATAGATTTTGCCGATCTTGAGAGTAGAGGTATCACCCATCCCGATTTTGAAAAAGTTAAAGAGTTGTTGAAGAAGTAGTTTCTTGGTACTGGGTACTGGGTACTGGTTAATTTTGATATTATTGTTAAGAAAAAACCTATATTTCAATGAATACTATTAAGTTAGAAAAGGGAATCATCCACCTTATGCTACCTTTTCGCCTACGCTCCGAATGGTCTTCTGATTCAACTAATATTGAAAATGATATCTGGGCGAAAACAGATGAGGATATTCCAGGACTCGATTTTCTTCTTGAGCATGTAAAAGAGTTTTTTGTTAAAAATGCCCAGATTGAAAAGGAGGATGAATCTGCATGTCTCATTATGAAACTGAAGAAAGATGCCCTCCCTGTAAAAATGTTTAATAATAAAATCCTCTGGCTAAGTAACAAGACTTTCGATACCCGGCATAATGTAAAGAGTGTATTGAAGTTCCCTGTTTATATTGATCCGGGAGCATTCAGAATTATTTTCCACCCATTTACAAGGGTTGCTATTCTATTGTATAATATAGAGCTTGTTAAATCAGGTAAAGACAAGGATCAGCCTAATCTGTCTGACTTAATTCAGATGAATTATCTTCTGAGGTTATTTAACCGGCATGATGAACCATTTTTTATCTCACAGAATGAGAGACCTGAAGAACGAGGTAAAGCCGCTCAGCTAATAACTGACAAAAGTCCGGATTTGTTTGGTAAAAACAATCCGGAAAATATTACACTTTCAGGGTGGCGACCCAGGCAATTAATAAATTATCTGCTATATGATCTGGATGCCAGACACAAAGTAGAATTATTCGATCACTTTCACTTTTCCCCGGTCTGTTATTTACAACCTACTGAGGAGATCCAGGACGAAGGAATAATCCACCGCACCTTGTTCTATCTGAGAAAGGTGTATGATTTTGACTACACTCCGGCATCAGACATTCTTCAGCGTGAGGGTGAACTTTTTCATCCTTATAAACAAATCTATTATGCCTCAAGCCTTGAAGGCGCAGTAGTACTTAATAATTGCAGCTCATCAGATCCAGAATTCATAAAGACCTTTTATTCCAACTCTTTTCAGAAAAGTTTATGGTTGACTATTCTTGGGTTTTTGCAGAGATCAATTTTTCTTCAGCTTATGAAAGAAGTATCTTCTATTGATCCGGATGACCATCAAAAGGTGAAAGAGTATCTCAGGAGATATACTAGCATATCTTTAAAAGCAATTTTTTCAAAAGTATCAGTATATCATCAGCATAATGATTATTATGATCTGATAATTCATAACCTCCAGATAAATGATCTGCAGACAGAGTTGAAGGATGAGCTACATGAACTCAATAACCTGCAACGTCAGTTCCATGAAGATGAGGTGGAAAAATATGAGGAGATTGAAAAGCAATATGATAAGAAGCTTAATATGATCCTGTTTGCCCTTTCAATATTTGGCCTGACTCAGGTAACTTATGCAGCTCTGGGAAACAAAACATTGCCGCTTTTTCAGCATGCAATGGCAATCGGTATACCATTAATTCTCGGATTTATCTTCTGGAAAATATTGTCTATCCGTAAGAGATAATTGTGTTTTATTTCAACCAAATTAAAAATCTGCGTCGATCTGCGAGATCAGCGGGAAAATTTCTTATTTCCTGCAGATTGCGCTGATTTTCGCAGATTAAAAATGTTGTGAGTATTTTCTTTCAGATGAAAGTATATCTTCTCCGAACCACATACCGCAAACCGCGTATCGTACTACTTCACATTCAGCTGCATCTCTTCCTTGACCTCCGTAAGTTCCAATACCTTTGTAGTTCCTCCCGTTTCAAGATTTATTACATGAGGTTTGTTGGTCTTCCAGGATCCTCCGGTAAAGTCAGGTATATCAATCGACTGTGATCTGTTGGCGACTGACCACTCGCTGAGAGGCGCAATAGAACTCCATAAAGCCCCATCATACACATTCTGATCAAGGGGTAGTCCATTTCTAAGACAATCAATCATTCTCCAGTCCATGATAAAGTCCATGCCTCCATGGCCACCAACTTTCTTCGCCATCTCTCCCATTCGTTTTGAAATTTCGGGTGTGTACTGATCCGTAAGTTCTTTCATTTTAGCTTCATCAGCCCATCTTTCACCTAAAGCAATAATCTCGTTTGGGTATTTGCAGGCCATCCCTTTTGTGCCTTTAACAAGGTGAATTCTTGAATAGGGCTGTGCAGATGAAACATCATGCTGGATCATAATGGTTTTGCCAAGCGCAGTCTTTACTATAGATGTATTCATATTCCCCCTGAAATTAGAGTTTTTCCATAGTTCATAGAATGGATCCTGGGCGGTAAGTTCCTTCTCTTTGGGTACCATTGTAAAATCATTAGTTGACATTGAGGTAAGATATTCCATCTTATCACCTCTGTTGATATTCATAACCTGACATATAGGTCCAAGTCCATGTGTCGGATAGAGGTTTCCATTCCTGGAGGCATTCTCCTTAAGCCTCCACATATCTGTATATGCTCCGTCTGTTTGCCTGTCATCAAGTGGTTTCTTGAAGTTCATTCCCAGGAGATTATGGATATATGCACCTTCACCGTGAATGATGTCACCGAACAGTCCCTGACGTGCCATATTCAGGGTAAGTAATTCAAAGAAATCATAACAACAGTTCTCGAGCATCATACAGTGTTTTTTCGTTCTTTCTGAGGTCTCTACAAGCTGCCATGCTTCGTCAATTGTACGTGCAATAGGGACTTCACAGGTAGTATGTTTTCCACTTTCCATAGCATATACTGCCATTGTGGTATGCCAAATCCATGGAGTACAGATATATATCAGATCCAGGTCAGGCAATTCAATCAACTTTTTCCAGGCGTTTTCATCACCAAAAAACTCCTGCGCTTTTGGCCTACCTATACTCTCGAGATACTTCTGTGAACCATTTACTGCAACCTGACGCTTGTCGCATAGTGCTTTAATTTCAACATCTTCAATAAATGACAACCGTTCAACGGCGTCGCTTCCCCTGTCACCCAGTCCTATTAAGCCAATCCTGACAACCGGGAGAGCAGGAGCGGTATATCCCGACATATTAAAGCGCTGTGTATGAGTTCTTTTTACTGCTTCTAATATCACTGCCAGATTTGACTCAGGTTGTTTTGGAGTACAACCGGGTAAAAGACTTCCGGTAAAGGCACCAACTCCGGCTACTGTTGCTGTTTTTAAGAAATTACGGCGATTACTTTTCATAATAAGAATATATTCAGGTTAGTTACTATATCTTTGTTTTTCCCGCAAATTACAATTTTATTTATAAAAAAATCAAAAAAAGGAGACAACGACGTTTGATATGAAGTAGCTGGGTTTAGTTGATTGCTTCAGTTTTTGTACTTTTAAAACAAATTGAAGTCGAGAAAATGATCTACGAAAATATATCACTCAAAAAATATAATACTTTCGGACTGAATATAAAAGCTGACCGTCTGGTATCCTTTAATAATGAAGAAAATGCAATTCGTTTTTTAAAAGAACATAAAGAACCTGATGGAAATTTTCTGATTCTTGGCGGCGGGAGCAATTTTCTTTTCAGGGGTGATTTTCATGGCACAGTCATTCATCCGAAAATAGAAGGAATTTCTCTGGAAGAGAAGAAAGCTGATTCTGTTTTAATCTCGTCAGGATCAGGAGTTGTATGGGACAAACTTGTTGAATTAACTGTAAACCATGGATTTGGAGGATTGGAAAACCTTTCCCTGATTCCGGGTTTAGTGGGCGCAACTCCAGTACAGAACATAGGTGCTTACGGATCAGAGGTTAAGGATACCATTATAAAGGTCCGGTGCGTTTATCTTAAAGACGGTTCTGTGAGGGAATTCAACAATGAAGAGTGCAGATTTGGATATAGGGATAGTATTTTTAAAGCTGAACTGAAAAATAAATATCTTATTACAAAGGTATTTTACAGGCTCACTACCAAGGCATTGCTTAGCTTTGAATATGGTTCGTTAAAAGAAGAGATAAGTAAACTTGGTGCCAGCTCCCTGAGTAATGTCAGAATGGCTGTTATTAGTAACAGACAAAGCAAATTACCTGATCCTAACATGATTGGTAATGCAGGAAGCTTCTTCAAAAATCCTGTTGTAACCAGTTCATTTGCAGATGATCTTAAATCAGTGTACACTAATCTGCCTGTTTTTAAGGATCCTTCAGGTGGTGTTAAACTTGCAGCTGGCTGGCTTATTGAACAGTGTGGATGGAAAGGCAAAAGAATTGGTGATGCCGGAGTGCATGAGAAACAGGCATTGGTTCTTGTCAATTATGGAAATGCCACAGGGCAGGAAATATATGATTTGTCAGAACAGGTGAAAAGATCGGTACTTGAAAAATTTAATATTACTCTTGAACGGG
Source organism: Bacteroidia bacterium (assembly GCA_041480425.1). Lineage (GTDB taxonomy): Bacteria > Bacteroidota > Bacteroidia > Bacteroidales > VadinHA17 > LD21. The sequence goes on along the minus strand of JBGOZX010000203.1, from coordinate 1,165 downwards.
AGGTGGAAGTAGTCTGATTCACTTGAATATCTTTTTCTTATTAAGTTCTCTCTGATATAATGCAGCATACCTGTTGTGCTCAGAAAGTGTTCTGGAAAAGTTATGATAACCCGAAAAGTCAGCTTTTGCAGCAAAAAACAGATAATCGTGCTTCTCTGCATTCAAAACAGCATCAATACCTTCAACTGTCGGACCTCCGATCGGACCAGGCGGGAATCCACTGTGTTTATAGGTATTATATGGAGAATCGGTCTGCAGATGTTTATATAACACCCTGGTTATGGTAAAATCATTGAGTGCAAATTTGATAGTGGGACAAGCCTGTAATGGAATTCCTCTTTTAAGCCTGTTAAGATAAACACCAGCTATCCTGGGTTTTTCATCCGGTTTGGCAACTTCATCATCAATAATAGATGCCAGTATGGCAACCTCCACAGGAGAAAGTTTTATCTCTTCAGCCTTTTTAAGTCTGTCTTTATTCCAGAACTTCCTGTATTCCTTAAGCATCCTGGTATAAAGTCTACTTGCACCGGTATTCCAGAGAAGCTCATATGTGTTTGGAATAAATACAGATATAACATTTTCTCTTGTAAAACCATCATTCTTATAGTTCTCCGGATCAGATAAAAAAGAAATGATCTGAGATGAATCAGCTTCAATTTGTCCTCCTACCTTTCCGGCAAGATCATTCAATGTTCTGATATTATTAAAGGTTATCTTGACTGATGTTTGTCTGCCAGATCTTAGAATATTGATCAAATTATTGTAACTCAGGCCTTTATCAATAACGTATCGACCGGGTTTTACAAGGGAAGGGTAGTTTTTCTTTTTGGCCACCCATTCAAGAACCTTATGATTTCTGATTTTCAGGTCAGATTTAACTGAGTCCATTGCCTGATCATAGCTTGCCCCTTCCGGTATATAAATAATAGCTCTTTCTCCTTCAGGTCTGATGCTTATGCCAAAAAGCAACCTGTAGAAGAAATACAGGGACAAAAGGGCCACCATTGCTAAACCTGAGAAAAAATATAATTGTCTTTTATTATTCATTGTCTTTCAAAAGATTTGCAAATTTAAAGATAATGTAGGTAAGTGCCAATATGATATTATTTGATATGCATTTGATGGTTTTGTATTTCACAGAGGGTCACTGAGATAACACAGG
>JBGOZX010000202.1:0-6570 GCA_041480425.1 Bacteroidia bacterium | reverse complement strand
TGATCTTGCAGCCAGTCTTGCACCCAGAAAGCTCATGATGACAAACGTGACTGATGGTTCAGGCAATATCTTAGATACAGGTGGTATCAGTAAAGATCTTGCTATAATTAAAACTGCCTATCAAAACAAAAAAGCAGATGGGCAACTGAATATCGTATACCTGATAACAACTGAAAAACCATATGATCTTTATATGGAATGGATAAAATAAATTACTGAAGTTTTAGCCTATAAGTTTTAACCTATCGAAAAAACTATTGCTGAAAAAGCATTTATTGATTTGAGATTCTTTCACATAGAGGCATAATTCCGACTATGTTAGAGAAATTAAAGATACATTTGATTTTAACGCACGGCATGGGAAAAATGGTTTTAAGAGGTGACTTTAATTATATATGAAAGGAAAATATTATGACTAAAAAATGTGTTACACGAAGAGATTTTATTGGTAAAACAGCAGCCGGATTAGTCGGTGTAGCTGTTTCATCAAGTGGTTCACCAATGAGTGCAGCTTCCTACAATAGGATTATCGGTGCGAACGACCGGATCAATATTGGATTTCTTGGCTGTGGCTCACGGAGCAGCGGGCATCAAAATATGGTAAAAACATCGGAAAAGGAGATGAATCTGGCTGTGGTTGCAGTTTGCGATATTTGGAAAAACAATAGAGAAAAAGCTGCAGCAAACTGTAAAAAACTGTTCGGTTCAGATGTAAAACAATTTAAATATTCCGAAGAGATGCTGAAAATGCCGGAACTTGATGCTGTAATGATCGGTACCGGAGATTTTCAACATGCAAAGATCTTAGCGGAAATTGTCAAAGCAGGTAAGGATTGTTATTGTGAAAAACCTATGGCTATAGATGTGGAAGAAGCTAAACTGGCAAGAAGTGCAGTTCTTGCATCCACGCAGGTTGTACAAATTGGATCACAATGGGTGAGCGACCCGATGCAGAAGAAGGTACGGGATGTCGTTCGTTCCGGGAAATTGGGTCAGATTACAAAAATAGAACAGGTATGGAATGATAATGGTCCCCGCTGGCATGTTCCGAATGATCCAGATGTTTCCGCGATCAGGGAAGGGGATACTGACTGGAACAGGTGGCTTTTAGGTAAGCCTTATGTCCCGTTTGATCCGTGGAAATATTTTGAATTCAGGATATTCCGTGATTATTCCGGGGGAATTACATCACAATGGATGAGTCATGCAGTAGGATTGGTTCATTTTTATACCGATACCGCAATTCCTGATTCTATGGTAGCAAACGGAGGAATTTTTGGTTGGCCTGATATCCGGCAGAATCCCGACACATTCCAGGCGCTTGCAACATATGACAATGCAAAGTTTTTATATTCCTACACTTCAAACTATGCAAGCATGTTTGGTGATTACACCTGTATTCGTGGAAAAGAAGGAACATTATTTGCGCATGGAGGAGAAGGTAGTGCCCGCTGGTTTTTCATTCCCGAGCACCAGAATCTTCCCGGAGGCTTTGACTTTTATGAAGGAATGAAAGAGACAATAAAAAGCGGAAAAGCAGAAATAGTAACCACAGAAGAATATGGTATGAATCTTGGCCCTATTAATCTGACCGATGACAGCAAGTACCACCTCGACAACTGGGTTGATTGCATGAGGAACAGGAATATCGTACCAAACGGGAATATTCATACCGGATTCTGGCATTCAATAGCTTGCATAATGGCGACGCAAGCTTACCGTGAAGGGAAGAAGCTTTACTGGGACCGGACGAAAGAAGAGATCGTAGACCATCCGGTGATCGGTTAAAATATTCAATTCAAATCTCCAAAAATACTTTATAAAGCCTGGCATTTACTGAATATTTTAAAAAGACGATAAAAATGACAAAGAGAAGAGAATTCATTAAGAAAAGCGTATTAGGAACTGCCGGAATAGCCATAGGCGGCATCGGGTTCAATTCTAAATCTTATGCTTTAATTATCGGTGCCAACGAACGTATCAACATTGCAGTTATTGGTATTCGTAACCAGGGTAGTTTCCACATCGAAAGCTGGTGCGCACTGAAAGAAAACCATAATGTACTGTTAAAAACACTCTGCGATACAGATGAACTGTTATTTGACTCACGTTCAAAAATGGTAATTGAAAAGACCGGTATAACGCCTTTAAAGGAATGGGATTTACATAAAGTACTAGATGACAAGGAGATCGATGCTGTGTCAATCGCTACACCGAATCATTGGCATGCTCTTGCAACCATCTGGGCTTGTCAGGCAGGTAAACATGTTTATGTTGAGAAGCCAGCATCATATAATATCTGGGAAGGACAGAAAATGATAGAGGCAGCCCGTAAGTTCAATCTACGTGTTCAGGTTGGATTAAATAACCGTTCATCCGACAATGTCATAGAAGCGATTAAGTTCCTGCATGACGGTGGTATCGGCGAGGTTTATATGGCCCGCGGCCTTTGCTACAAACCACGTGATTCATATGGTATTGCAAAAGACAGTGAGCCACCTGCTACCCTTCATTACGATCGTTGGTTAGGTCCAGCTCCCTGGAGGCCATATAACGAGAAACGGGGTCATTATAATTGGCACTGGTATTGGGATACAGGCAATGGCGATACTGGAAACACTGGTCCACACCAACTCGATATTGCCCGGTGGGGCCTCAATAAAAAGGAACACCCGGTTTTTGTATATTCTACCGGAGGTATTTATGGTTTTAATAAGGAAGAGAGTTCTCCGGAAAAAAAGACTCCGGGGATTATGGTATATGGCGGAGTTGAGACTTATGGCACTGATAAAACCTCGCAGGAAACTCCAAATACTCAGACATGCGCATTTAAATATAGTGATGGGACGATGCTTGAGTTTGAAACCCGGGGCCGATATACTAACCAGGAAGGATTCAAAGGGAGTGAAGCAGGAAACCTGTTTTATGGTACTGAAGGATATCTCGAAATTTTCGGTGATACATGGAAAGCTTTCCGCAGACGGGAAACAGAACCTTTTGCAAGCTCAAAAGTTGGTGAAAGTAAGCAGGGTGATAATCATTATACTAATTTTCTGGATGCAATACGCTCCGGTAAAGACGAGATGCTGCATTGTGATATCAATGAAGGCTTTTTATCAACTGCACTTCCTCACCTGGCGAATATCTCCTACCGCCTTGGACGAGGATTGCAGTTCAATGGTGCTGCTGAAAAGTTTGTGAACGATCCCGAAGCAGACGCGATGTTAACAAGAAAGGAATACCGCAAACCGTATGTCGTTCCGGATAAAGTTTAGCTTATTGCATTATAAAAATTAATCAAATACATATGACCGGACCCGCCAGAAAAATCGAACACTATCGATATAGAATTCTTGCATTGGTGTTTATAGCCACAACTATCAACTATTTCGATCGTAGTATTATTGGTGTAATGGCCCCGACGTTACAAAAACTTTTCGATTGGTCAAATAAGGATTATGCAGCCATAATGGTTTCCTTCAAAATTGCTTATGGAATAGGACTACTGTTCATGGGTGGTATTATTGACAAGTTTGGCACTAAATTAGGATATTCTATTTCAATTGCAATATGGAGTATATTCGGCATGTTGCATGCGGCAATCAAACCAGCCTTTAGTTTAATTGGATTTATTGCAGCCCGTTTTGGACTGGGAATTGGCGAGTCGGGAAATTTTCCTGCCGCAATTAAAACTGTTGCTGAGTGGTTCCCAAAAAAAGACCGGGCTTTTGCCACAGGAATTTTTGATGCATCAACCAGCGTTGGAGCAATTTTAGCTCCTTTCATCGTTGGAGCTATTGTTACTGTTGAAGGTCATAATTGGCAAATACCGTTTCTTTTTACAGGAGCCCTTAGTTCTATATGGGTATTTTTATGGTGGAGAACCTATAAAAAACCTGAACTTCATCCAAAATTATCAAAAGCGGAGTTAGCTTATATTAATAGCGATTCTGAAGAAGAGACAACAGAAAAAATTCCCTGGTTAAAACTTTTACCTAGAAAGGAGACCTGGGCTTTCTCTTTAACTACTTTAACTGATGGTGTTTGGTGGTTTTACCTTTTCTGGGGCGCAAAATTCCTCTTCGAACAGTTTGGGGTGGACATTAATAACATAGGACTTCCTTTCCTGGTTATTTTTATTATGGCTGATGCCGGAAGCCTTCTTGGGGGATTAACCTCCGGTGCTTTAATTAAAAAAGGCTGGTCAATAAATAAGGCCAGAAAAATTACCATGCTTGTTAATGCAATTATTATTTTACCTGTTGCCTTTGTACCTGTTCTTGCAAGCAAATGGCTTGCTGTCTTTTTAATTGGTCTTGCCGCAGCAGGTCATCAGTCATGGTCCATCAATGGCTATACTCTGGTTCCCGATGTTTTCCCAAAAAAAGCAATTGCATCTGTCATAGGAATAGGAAAAATGGTTGGTGTGGCAGTCGCGATAATTGCCGATATTGCCTTGGGAGCAGTACTGGATACCGCTGGTAATTCAGGCTATTTCTGGGCATTCATGATCGCTGGGTTCTCTTATATCCTTATATTGGGATTTGTACACCTTCTGATGCCCAAGATGACTCCCCTCGATGATAATTTGAATTATATCACAAAATAATCCGTTCTGATCATAAAGAAAAACATAAAAATTATAACAATTCTAAAAGCTTTCAGTTTAGTTAAAAATACACCGGAATAATATGAAATCAAGACTTTTGTTTTTGTCAATCTTTATAATAAGTCTTGCGGTTGGATGTGACCGAAGTGGTATTATTTTGCTGAGTATCTATTCATAATATTACCTTAATAATCATTCAATAAAATGCTATTATATATATATTTAAAATCTTACAAACTCTAAAAGGTCAGGATCATGGATAAACTCAAATCTTTCTTTTTGCTTTTCCTGAGGATAACTATAGGATGGCATCTTTTGTATGAGGGACTGATTAAATTATTCTCACCCGGTTGGTCTGCAGCTGGTTACCTTGAAGGTTCTTATGGTTTTTTATCTGGATTTTATCATTCACTGGCTGCTAATCCTGCCATTCTTAGTATTGTTGATTTTGTAAATATCTGGGGTCTTATCCTTATAGGGGCAGGATTATTTTTGGGCATACTGATCAGGGTTTCAGCAATTTCAGGGATACTGTTGCTGGTTATGTACTATTTTGCATATCCTCCCTTTGGCAATCATATTTTAATGACCGGCCAGGAAGGACATTACTGGATCATAAATCGAAATTTTCTTGAGGCTGTCGCTTTGGGAGTGATTTACTTTTTTCCAGCCACCGAATATAGTCTTATGAATTTTAAAAAATACATCCCAAAAAGGCCTTCTGTGCAAACTTTAAATCCTGATGATGGTTTGAAAAGAAGAGAGATCATTAAAAGTCTTGCCACTTTACCTTTTTTTGGAGGAGTGATTTTTGCTGCTGCATCAGTGTCCTCAAAAGGAATTGATGGTTTAAGTGGTGCAACTAAAGCTCTGAAAAAATACAGTCTTAAAGATTTAAAGGGGAAAGCACCTAAAGGGAAACTGGGAAATCTGGAAGTTAGCCGTATCATTGCAGGATGCAACCAGATTATGGGGTATTCGCACGCCCGGGATCTCTCCTATGTTGATGAACTTTTCCTTCATTATAATACCGAAGTAAAATTATTTGAAACATTTGCACTTTATGATGAAGCAGGAATCAATACAACAAACATGGTAGTTCAGGCATATCCGATTTTTAACAAATACAAAAAGGCAACTGGAAGTAAAATGAATTCAATTTGCCAGGTTCATTTTACTCCAGACGATCTTTTCAAAGAAATAAATCAGGCCATTGATTTTGGTGCCACAACCATGTATATTCAGGGAGCAAGGGGTGATATGCTGGTACACGCAGGCAGGATGGACCTGATTTCCAAAGTAATAGAATACATAAGGGCGCAGGGGTTGCTTGCCGGAGTGGGCAGCCACTCAATTCAGGTGCCCATAGCATGTGAAAAAGCCGGAATCCGGCCTGACTATTACTTTAAAACGATGCATAATGATAATTACTGGTCGGCAACTCCGCTTGAATTCAGAGAAGAATTCAGTCTAAGGCAAAGAGATCCTTCCGATCCACAGGTCCCTTCAATTAATAATAAATCGCATGATAATATGTTTGACTTTTTCCCGAAGCAAACAGTTGAGGTTTTCAGTAAAATCGATGTACCTCTTGTAGGTTTTAAAGTAATGGCAGGCGGAGCAATTAAGCCAAAAGATGGATTCAGGTATGCATTTGAAAACGGGGCAGATTTTATATGTGTAGGTATGTTCGATTTTCAGGTTGTGGAGAATGTAAATCTGGTGAATGAGATACTTAATTCAAGCCTTGACAGGAAACGCCCATGGTATTCATAGAGAATGGCTGTTGCCGAATACTCTGATACCCGTTGCTCCTACATCATGGGCAAGCACAATATATTCTTTGGAATGATCTGAATAATCTTATAGCAAAATAGCATAAATTTCTTGTTCATACAATTCTATTTTAATCATTTTTGTGAGTCTGATGTTGTGGTATGATTTTTTACTTTTAACTTTTA
>JBGOZX010000201.1:0-6675 GCA_041480425.1 Bacteroidia bacterium | reverse complement strand
CTTAGGGGTGGTCTCTTTGCTCCGGTTAAGCATGGTCTCTCAAAAACGGTGAAGGGTGGTCTATATGACCGATTTTTCCACTTTACTTGACTAATTAAAATTTACCTTGAAAATGTTGTGTATTTGCCTGATTACGTGTACGTTATAAAAACCGTCAACAATCCCGTCAACAAGAAATTAAAGACCCTTGTAGTTCATTGATCTACAAGGGTCTGCGATTTAAGATTGTGGTGCCACCAGGAATCGAACCGGGGACACACGGATTTTCAGTCCGTTGCTCTACCGACTGAGCTATGGCACCTCCTTTTCGGACTGCAAATATATATTCCAAATCCGGGAAAGCAAAACTTTGACCAAAAAAAATCTATTTGGAATCATTTTGCCGATGTGGTACATTTACACCCTGATAAACAACAGATAATGGAGCTTCTCCTTCACACACTCGGGAACGGAATCAGACTCGTTCACAACAGGATACCCGGCATAGTTGCCCACTGCGGACTGATAATCAATACCGGTTCGAGGGATGAGACCGGTCCGGAACATGGTATGGTCCACTTTATTGAACATATGCTTTTTAAGGGTACAAAAAAAAGAAAAGCATATCATATCCTTAGCCGTCTTGAAGATGTGGGTGGTGAACTTAATGCCTACACAACCAAGGAGGAGACCGCCATACATGCTTCCTTTATAAAAGAGGATTATGACAGGGCAATCGAAATAATCAGCGATATAACTTTCAATTCAGCCCTTCCCGAAAAAGAGATTGAAAAAGAAAAAGATGTTGTTATCGAAGAAATCAACTCCTACCTCGATAACCCTGCTGAACTTATATTTGATGATTTTGAAGAACTGGTCTTTGCAAACCAGCCGATCGGCCGTAATATCCTGGGAAATCCGGAATCGGTGAAGTCTTTCTCTCAAAAAACATTATCTGATTTTATTTCAAACAACTACAACACCGACCAGATGGTTTTCTGCTCAGTCGGCGACATCCCTGATGAAAAAATCCTTAAGCTTTTTCACAAATATTTTGCCGGAATTGCAGCAAAAAAGAGAGATAACCGTCCTGATGTACACTGGCATTACAGGCCGGCTGCAATAACAAAAAAGATGGACACTTTTCAGAATCACTGCATAATAGGGAATATTGCCTACGACCTTAAAGATGAAAGACGGATGGGGATGTTTCTTCTTAATAACATTCTTGGCGGACAAGGATTGAATTCAAGACTTAATCTTTCGCTTCGTGAGAAAAACGGGCTCGCCTATAATGTTGAATCCACCTACAATCCATACTGTGATACAGGAGTCTTTTCTATATACTTTGGTACCGACAGTCACAACCTTGGGAAAAGTATCTCTATTGCATTGACCGAACTGAATAAACTCCGCACATCCAAACTGGGGACTATTCAGCTGAGTAAAGCCAAAAACCAGATAAAAGGCTATCTTGCAAGAGGTTATGAAAACCACGAAAGCCTTATGCTTAGTCTGGGGAAGAGTCTCCTTGTTTTTAACAAGATAGATAGTCTGGAAGATATATGTAAGAAGATTGATAATTTAACCTCGTCTGAATTGCTCCATACTGCTAACGACATTTTTGAAACTTCAAAATTATCAACGCTGATTTATAAATAATATGGCTATCAGGAATCTTACACACATACTCATTGATTTTCAAGCGATTTGGGATATGTTGTTAATCATTGCCGATACTCATAAAAATAATTATGGACAGGGACCTTGAAAAATTTATTGTGGATCATTGCTCTCCCGAAGATCCTGTTCTTGAAGATCTTTACAGGCAGACATATTTAAGATTTGTCAATCCTAATATGATCAGTGGTCATCTTCAGGGGAAATTTCTTGAATTTATCTCGAAGATGATAAATCCTGAAAATATCCTCGAGATCGGGACTTTTACCGGATATTCAGCAATCTGTCTTGCCAGAGGATTAAGACCAGGTGGTCAATTGATTACCATTGAACTTAATGATGAACTGGTTGATTTCAGCCATTCATATTTCTGCAAAGCAGGTGTCGATTCAAAAATTGTCCAGATTATTGGCAGGGCACAGGATAGTATACCTTCGCTGGACCGGGTTTTTGATCTGGTCTTTATTGATGGCGACAAAAGGGAATACTCTGAATACTACAGGCTTTCTATTGATAAATTAAAGCCTGGCGGAATTATTATTGCAGATAATGTGCTATGGGGAGGTAAAGCCCTGCAAAAAGAAAAAGGTGATCCGCAAACTGAAGGAATTCTTGAATTTAATGAGATGATCCGTAAAGACCCGAATATTGAGAAGATTATTTTACCCATACGCGATGGCCTGATGATAATCAGGAAAAAAGAAATATAATGGTACAATTTTTGCACCTTTCTGGAAAAATCATATAAACATGAAAAAGCTTATATTATCATTCTCACTCCTGATTATTGTTATTTCAGTTAATGCTCAGGCAAACAGGACTGAAGTCCTTCAGGGTCTTGAGAAAAATCAGGTTGCTGATCAGAATAAGGCGCTCACCGCCACATTAAAATCATCAAGTCGCCTGTTTGGTGATAAAAATGATCTTACTTCTGTTATAATGGTAATCCCCTCAGGTTCAACAGTCAGTGTTTTAGGTTCCGACAGCGCTTTTCTTTATGTTGCGTTTGAAGAAAACGAAGGTTATATTTTTGCGCGTCATGCAGTAATTGATAAGACTCCTGTCACAATACAGCCTGTTATACGTCAGGAGGAGCAGCCTGTTCAGGAAGAGATGCCTGTTCAGCAGCAGCAGCAACAGCAACAGATAAGCCGGTTTACATACCTCGAAAACAAATACGGTTCTTCGATGGCTGCAAGGCTTTATTCCGGTAAGATATGGAGAGGTATGACTTCTGAGATGGTAAAAGACAGCTGGGGATCGCCTCTAAAGATAAACCGGGTCATCAGTGATAACATTATTAAGGAAGAATGGATTTACAAAAATACATGGTTGTATCTTCAGAATAACGCGCTTGCTGAATGGGGTCCTGTAGGGAGATAAAAATGGCTGTTTTCACAGCCTTTTATTTGAGCGGGAGACGGGATTGTCACGCCTGCGGCGTGACGGACCCTTATGGAGTTGCTTACAAATAAAAGCGCCACTGACGCGGCGCATTTTTATTATTTACACATCCCTCCCTCAGTAAAACTGGGTCGGTATGTGTAAATAATAAATGGCTGTTTTCACAGCCTTTTATTTGAGCGGGAGACGGGACTCGAACCCGCGACCCTAACCTTGGCAAGGTTATGCTCTACCAACTGAGCTACTCCCGCAAATCAGGGGCAAAAATAAGAATTTTTTTTTATCTGCAAATAACAGCTCCTTTAAAGTTTTATTATTATTTTCGGTTCTGATTTCCAAACTGCAATTAATAATAAACCACCTGTCATGAAAAAATCTTTTCTCCTTTTTTTAATCCTTATGATCGGGATTTTCTTTTCCTGCAAGACAGAAAAGAAAGAAACAACCCTTTCAGTCCCCTTTGAGGAGTACAAACTGGCTAATGGCCTTACGGTAGTACTTCATGAAGACAAATCTGATCCTATTGTCGCCGTTGCAATTTATTATCATGTAGGGTCAAGCCGTGAAACAGAAGGCAAAACCGGTTTTGCGCATCTCTTTGAACATATGATGTTCCAGAAGTCGGAGAACGTTGCTGAAGATCAGTTCTTTAAAAATATCCAGGGTGCTGGCGGTTCCCTTAATGGCAGCACCAGCCAGGACAGGACCAACTATTATGAGGTAGTCCCGAAGAATGCACTTGAAATGGCATTATGGATGGAATCGGACCGGATGGGTTATCTCGAAAATACCGTTACAAAAGCTGCTTTTGTGAATCAGCAAAATGTTGTACAGAATGAGAAAAGGGAAAGTGTGGATAACGCTCCTTATGGTTTTAACATGGGGCTTATTTATAAAAACCTGTATCCCAAAGGTCATCCTTACAGCTGGACTGTAATAGGTGAAATGGAGGATCTTGCCAATGCAACTGTTGACGATGTCAAAGCTTTTCATAGGAAGTTTTACTCCCCATCGAATGCATTCCTTGTTATTACAGGAGATATTAACATTGACAAGGTTAAAGCAATGGTGGAAAAATATTTCGGTGAATTGGCTGGCGGTGAGAAGATTGAAGCCAGAGGTCCGATGCCTGCTTCGCTTACTTCCACACTTAAATTATATCATGAGGATAATTTTGCCAAAGCGCCTCAGTTGACCATGGTATTCCCGACAGCAGAGCGTTATTCAAAAGATTCTTATGCCCTTAACTTCCTTGGTGAGCTTCTTGCCAACAGTAAAAAAGCTCCTCTCTATAAAATTCTTGTTAAAGATAAAAAGCTGACCTCGCGTGTTATGGCAAGGAACGGTTCGCAGGAGCTTGCCGGGACTTTTACAATCACAGTCACAGCTAACCAGGGAGTAAATCTTTCAGAAGTGGAAAAAGCAATATTCGAAGGTTTCGAAAAATTTGAAAAAGATGGTTTTACTGAGGAAGATCTTACAAGGATCAAAGCCGGATATGAAACAAGTTTCTACAACAGGTTTGCCAGCGTCCAGGGAAAAGCTTTCACCCTTGCAGAATATACAATGAATACCGGTGATCCTGAATTTTACAAGAAAGACCTTGCTAATACTCAGGCTGTTACAATGGATGATGTCAAAGCAGTATTTGCAAAATATATAAAAGGGAAAAACTTTGTTGAAACCAGTTTTGTGCCGAAAGGGGAAGTTAAACTTATTGTTGAAGGTTCTGCAAATGCAGGTATTGTTGAAGAGGACCTCGCCAAAGCAGCCGAAGTTAAAGCAGAAGCAATTGCAGAAGAACCCATTGCAAAAACCCCGACAAAATTTGACCGCAGCATTATGCCACCTGTCGGACCCGATCCGGAAGTAACAATTCCTCAACCCTGGTCCGGTACACTTGCCAATGGAGTGAAGATCTGGGGTATAAAACAAAGTGAACTTCCTCTTGTTCAGTATTCCCTGGAAATTGACGGCGGACATATGCTTGATAACGTTGAAAAAGCCGGTCTCGCAAATCTGGTAGCAACAATGATGAATGAGGGAACAAAGAACAAAACCCCGGAACAACTCGAGGATGCAATAGGATTGCTGGGCGCTTCAATAAATGTTTATTCAGGTAATGAGGATATTTCTATAAATGTAAGCTCTCTTGCACGAAATTTCGAAAAAACTATTGCACTGGTTGAAGAGATTCTTCTTGAACCAAGATGGGACGAAGAGCAGTTTGCCCTGGCAAAAAGCAGGATAATCAACAATCTGAAACGTAATGCCGCAAGTCCCGATTACCTGGCATCGAAAACACTCAATAAGCTGATTTTTGGTGATAATATACTTGCTGTTGATGCATCCGGAACTGAAGAATCGGTTACAGTCATTACAATGGATGATCTGAAAGATTATTATAATAAATATTTTTCTCCCTCAATCGCGAAATTCCTTGTTGTTGGTGATGTTGATCAACCCAGGGTTGAAGTTGCGCTGGCAGATCTGACGCAGAAATGGCCGGCAAAAGAAGTCGTAATACCTGCAATAACTGTTCCTGGCCCACCCGAAAAATCACAGATTTATTTTGTTGATGTTCCGGGAGCAAAACAATCTGTCATTTCAATTGGTTGCCCGTCAATCCCAAGGGCAAACCCTGATTTTTATCCTGCTTATGTAACCAACTATAAATTAGGTGGTTCATTTAATGGAATCTTCAACCTTATTTTAAGAGAAGAAAAAGGATTCACATACGGAGCAAGATCAAACTTCTCGGGATCAAAGAATTACGGTTCGTTTACGGCTTCATCACGAGTAAGAACAAATTCTACTCTTGAGTCTGTTAATATCTTCAAAACTGAAATGGAAAAATATCGTGAAACTATTCCTCAGGAGTATATTGATTTTACAAAATCATCTCTGCTGAAGGGCAATGCGCTTCGGTTTGAAACGCTCGGCAGCCTTCTGGGAATGCTTGAAACAATGACATCTTATAATCTGCCGGCAGACTATATCAAGCAGGAAGAGGCATTTGTGAAAGGATTGACAATTGACAAGGAGCTTGAGCTTGCGAAAAAGTATATTGATCCTGCAAAAATGTACTATGTTGTTGTAGGTGATGCCAAAACACAACTGAAGGAGTTAGAAAAAGTCGGATTAGGCAAGCCAATCCTTGTAAAATAGAACATAACTATAAGTCTGTTAATTATTTGTACAACCACCCTTCCCCCCTGCTTTGCTTCGCTGAAGCTTCGCGAAAGCGAAGAAGGGGGGTTAATTTTTCAAATAAATCTAATTGAGGAATGCGGTTCCATTTTTTTCACCTGTTTCAAATAATAATAATTTGTTATAAATTTGCCGCACCAATTCCGCCCGGATGGTAGGGACGAGCATGAAGAAAATGCCCGGATGGTAGGGGCGAGCGTGAATAAAACACCCGGTGGGTGTTTTTAGCGAGCAGCCAGACTGCAGGGGGGACCGAGTGTTAAAAACAGCCCGGTGGGCTGTTTTAGCGCGGGGCCAGATTGCAGGGGTAGAATTCCACCATCCCTTTAAGGAGGTTGAGTTCTTTATAGATTGATGAAAATTAATAATATCCACCACAGATGATAAGCGGCCCGGATGGTG
>JBGOZX010000200.1:0-6705 GCA_041480425.1 Bacteroidia bacterium | reverse complement strand
TTTGCAACAGGTATTTATGGTGTTGGTTTTGCAGCAGTAGGAATGCTTTCTACTCTTGGGATTACTCTTGCAACTGATGCTTTCGGACCAATTGCAGATAACGCCGGTGGTAACGCTGAGATGTCGGAGCTTCCAAAAGAAGTAAGGGAAAGAACTGATTCACTTGACGGACTTGGAAATACAACTGCAGCTACAGGTAAAGGTTTTGCTATCGGTTCAGCAGCTCTTACGGCACTTGCTCTTGTTGCAGCATATATGGAAGAGGTAAAACTATGGCTTGGCAGACTTGCTGATAAGAGTGTAGACGGGTACAAGCAGATTGGTGATGTCCTCTTTTATAAGAGCCATGCTCCTGCAATTGTTGATGCAGGACAGAGAGCAGTTGATGTTACCCAGGCAAACATCGGCGATTTTGTATCAGCATACAGTCTTTCATTATTCAACCCGATATTATTGGCCGGCCTTTTCATTGGAGCAATGATGACTTTCGTGTTTGTAGCAATGGCGATGAAAGCTGTCGGAAGGAATGCAGGACGAATGGTTGATGAGGTAAGACGCCAGTTCCGTGAAATTCCTGGCATTATGGAAGGCAAAGGTAAACCTGAATATGCAAAATGTGTTGCTATTGCAACCAAAGGAGCTCAGAAAGAAATGATTGTTCCTGCGCTTATGGCTATTATTGTTCCTGTTGTAACAGGAATCATTTTTGGCGTTCCAGGTGTTGTTGGATTGCTTATGGGTGGAATGACAACAGGTTTCACTCTGGCCAGCATGTTAAATAATGCAGGTGGTGCATGGGATAATGCTAAAAAATACATTGAAAGAGGTAACTATGGTGGTAAGAAAAGCGATTGCCATAAGGCCAGTATTGTTGGTGATACTGTTGGAGACCCGTTTAAAGATACATGTGGTCCCTCTATGAATATTCTTATAAAGCTTATGTCGATGGTCGCTGTAGTAATGGCAGGTGTAACGGTCGCTTTCAGCATTTTCGGATAATGTTTGATTATCAGTTAAATAATAAGCTGTCCGTTTTGGACAGCTTATTTTATTTCTTTTTGATACTCACAAACGTTCCTGTAATATTAAAAAATAGGTATGTCAAAAAGACAATTATCATGTAAGATGCAAAGGTGTATATTACTTTATCGTGTTAAAATGTTAAAACTTGTAAAAAGGGAGGCAAGACAATCAACTTAATACCTAAATTCCGGTACAAATACTAACAATTATGCCATATAAATATGTCGCCGTTAATCCAAAGAAACTTACTGTTTTTTGATGACATCATTGGAGTGAGGATGCAGTTTTAATAGTAAAAACCCACATAAATTTATGCAGGGGAGTATTATTTATAAATTACAATGTTAAGATGTTTTTAAGGTCTCTAGTCGGAAAAACCAGTGTCCTTGACCACCTTTGGCCGGAGTAAATTGACCATCCTTGACTGTAATTAAGCGTTTGTTGTTAAGTTACTTATGTTAATTGTGATCTTGCCGGCTAAATGTGGTCAAGGCATCCAGCTTTTGCACCAGGGAGTTTCACTACTTGAGAATCTTGCCATGACAGATGACGAACTAGCGATGTTTGAGGGTTTCATGCCGACAGGAGGTGCAGAGGTATTCCGTAAGCTATCAGCATGGTGCAAGAATAACAGTAATGCCTATAAGCATAACGTGACCTTTGGAATTATTGGTGCATCCGGGAGCGTAATATCAGTTAATAATAATGTTGTTGAGGATACCGCCCTGGCTCTTACACCAGATACTTTGACAGGATTTAGGTTTTTGATCACCTCAGAAGGGGACCTTCACGACCAGGAGAGGGATATTGTTGATAACACAGAAAACACTATTACCCTTGACCGGCCTTATGGCACAAGTATTAAGGGTCTGACATATAAGGTCTATAACCCGGAAGAGAAATTCATTACCTATGCTCTGACGTTGGATCTTAATTGGGACGTTAACATGATTCAGGCTGCTGAGATTGCCATAAAGGAGGCCCTTGTTACCTTTGCTCTGAAAGAGTGGTATCTTGCCAACCGATATATGGATGACTTCACTATTGAAGATACCAGGTACCAGGCAGAGCTTATAAAGATCAGATCATGCCTTCTACAAAGTAAGGTGCCATACAGAAGGCCAACAGATTTCATCTCATAAAAGAGAAATCCCCTTTAAGAAAGTTCGCAATGCAATCCGTTAGGGGCTTCCAAAATGATCTGATACCAATATCTTAAAGATAAACTATTTCTAGTAATATAATAATAAAAGCTCCCGGAGCTGATTCCGAGAGCTGGGAATAAGTTATCGTTATTAATAGGTAATTTATCCTTCAAACAACGAACAGAAAAGTCCCTGTTATTAGTGATGTAGCTGCTGATAACATAGCTGACCGTGGTGCCCATGTTCCGAGCGGTGGCTTCGGGTGAGAGAGTTATATTTTAGAGCATACTTCTATTGTGAGAGAACTTAGAAACTAAATAAAAGG
Source organism: Bacteroidia bacterium (assembly GCA_041480425.1). Classification (GTDB taxonomy): domain Bacteria; phylum Bacteroidota; class Bacteroidia; order Bacteroidales; family VadinHA17; genus LD21. The sequence continues at coordinate 4,212 of JBGOZX010000200.1, read as the reverse complement.
AAAGCTGCCGCCTCCCTTTTATTAAAGTTTTATGAGAGCACAATAGTTGTGATCCTGTAATATCTACTTTGAGTAAATAACTCCTGTCAAGTCTTCCTCATATATATTAACATTCCCGACATCCGGCATTAGAGCTGACCCGTTACCCCGAAGATCCTTATAATCACCTGTGCCACCAACAATTTCCCACCTTCCTTTAACAGGAGTGCTGCCCATTTCACATTGTTCGTGAAGTGTTATAATATCACCATTGCCAAAAGTAAGCGTCCATATGCAATGGTATACCATACCATTGGCATTAATGGCAGCGACCATTATAGCTTCCCCTTCCGCTTCAATCGCTCCTGTCATGGTAAAGTGCCCCGTGAACGTAACGTTCGGAGGTGCTCCCGCTGCCCAATAAAATGGCACAGTGATTGAAACTTGAGTTTTCTTGGGAGCCGGCGTTGAGGACACCCAACTCGTTGTGATAAATGCAAGGAGTAAAAGTAGAATTGCGGCAGAAAAAAGTTTATTTCGTTTCATGATACAAAGTTTTGAATTAATTGATTTTCCTACTATCATAAAGGATTTTCGGATTTTTCCTTTAAGTGATCATTTTTTCAGAAAAATATTGTTCGTGGAGAATGTTAATACAAAATAAAAGAGATGCATGATATATATATTCTGTACTGACAAAATCATATATTTGTAAATTTATAATAATATTTTTTATTTAAGGGTACAATTTTGTTATAAATTTCTGAAAATCACGCTGTTAATAAATTAACAGTAAATTCGTAAGAGTAGTTAGTTACTATTTATAATTTGAACTGGTAGGTTAGATTAGTACAGCTAAACACTTTAAATGGGGAAAGAGTTACCGGGAGCAATTATTTTATAAACCAAGCTCAGTTCTTTTAACGATTCTAATCATGTTAAACTATATAATATTATGCAAAAGAAAAACCCCGGCAGTCAATCGGGGTTTTTGATGAAGGCACATAAAGCACATAGGTTTATTAAAACCGGTGTAAATACAGGGTAATAAAATCACCCTGTAAAGTCAAGTTATCAACGACCTTTTTAAGGCCTAAACTTGCGAATTGCACGTGTATGAGTTTTTATAACCTTTGCATTAAACTATCAATCTGCTTATTACCCAATATTATTCTTAGGACTTAAAATCCTGTGGCCATTACGGCTGTGCGGGCCTGCCCAGAAATAAAAATAATCTTTAAATTACATCTTTCATTACCAATAGTTCCTTTTACTATTTTTCAATGGAATACACTAGTATCTTCACAGATGGTTTCACACCATGAATAAGAGATGAATGGTGAAGCGAATATATATATTGCTTTTATCCCTGATTTCAGCAATCTGCCTGCTGGGTCAGGATAGTATCCGCATCAGTGGCCAGTTTTCGTCATGGGTTAATGTGAGTACAGTGCGTGACCTGCCTCTCCGTGGTGGAATACGCTACATTCCCCAGATCAATTATGGCACCAGATTCTGTGCCAGCAGGCTTTTAGATGCAGAGTTGTCGGCCAATATCTTTGGTAGCGCAAGCCTTCACCCTTTCGATTCCCTCGCTGCCTCCGGCTATCTTAAACCATACCGTGCATGGGTCAGGTACTCATCTGATCAGTTCGAGATCAGGTTAGGGTTACAGAAACTCAATTTTGGATCCGCGGCAATGCTGAGACCGCTGATGTGGTTCGACCAGTTGGATCCGCGTGATCCGTTGCAGCTTACCGACGGGGTATGGGGTGTCCTGGCGAGGTACTATTTCCTCAACAATGCAAATATCTGGCTATGGGGATTATATGGCAACAATGAAAGGAGAGGATGGGAAGTTATACCGGTAAACAAAAAAATCCCGGAATTCGGAGGAAGGGTACAAATACCTGTACCCGGAGGTGAAGCAGCAATTTCATATCATCATCGTATTGCTGACAGCAGAGACCTGGGAGGAAGTATTACCCCATATGAAAAGATCCCGGAGAACAGGTTTGGTTTCGATGCAAAATGGGACCTGAAAACAGGTCTGTGGCTTGAAGGTTCCTATACTCATAAGGGAAAGGATATGGGAATGCTTACAAACCAGCTGGTTATGAATGCAGGCATTGACTATACTTTTGCCGTCGGTAGCGGACTCTATGTTGCATTTGAGCAGCTGATGGCCACATTTGACGAAAAGGCCTTCTCTTTCTCGAACCGGACCTCCTTTTCGCTTATGACAGTGAGTTACCCGTTAGCATTATTTGACAAGTTGAGTGCAATAATGTACTATAACTGGTCAGGTGATGCCATTTACAGTTTTCTGTACTGGCATCGGCAGTATGACAATGTAATGCTATATGCGATGGCATACTGGAACCCGGAGTCATTCCAGCTTCCTGCACAGACAGGTTCACAGAATATTTTCGCAGGAAAAGGTATTCAGTTTATGTTTGTTTTCAATCACTAATAATAATGAAATGGCAAATTCTCCAATCATCACAATTGAAAAACTAGTCAAAAGATTCCCTATGGGGAAGGGTGAATTCACTGCCCTTAACGGTATTGGTCTCACCTTTTCACATGGAGAGTTTGCAGGGCTGATCGGTCCCAGCGGATCGGGCAAGACCACTCTGCTCAATATTGTGGGCTCGCTTGATGTGCCATCATCAGGTGAAGTTACTGTACTCGGGCGTTCAGTGGGAATACTTACCGCCAGGGAAGCGGCCCGTTTACGGAAGGAAAGTCTGGGATTCATATTCCAGAGTTACAATCTGCTTGTGGTTCATACCGTATTCGAGAATATCGAATTCCCGCTTTTGTTGCTGGATTATTCAGCTTCGGAAAGAAAAAAAATGGTAATGGACGCCCTTGAGTGGGTGGGTCTTACGGACAAGGTAAAACAGAAACCTCCTCAGCTGTCGGGAGGTGAATGTCAAAGGGTAGCTATTGCACGCGCCATGGTAAAGAGGCCTTTGCTCGTGCTTGCCGACGAACCTACTGCCAATCTCGATGCAGCCAACTCGCACAATATCCTTAAAACAATGGAGCACCTGAACACCGAATTAAAGACAACTTTCCTGTTTGCCACCCATGACGAGAAGGTTATAAGTTACCTGCATCGCAAAATATTTCTTGTCGACGGCAGAGTTGAAAAAGAAGAAATAGTTACTAACTAAAGTCTGGAAAGATGAAACTTGCAATTAAACTGGCTTACCGCAATCTTATCGGAGCCGGACTGCGGACCTGGCTTAACGTGATTGTCCTCTCATTTTCCTTTGTGGTCATTATCTGGATGAAAGGGGTAATGACAGGTTGGGATCACCAGGCAAAAACCGATATGACCAACTGGCAAATAGGTGGAGGACAGTACTGGCATGAGGAATATGACCCTTACGATCCGTTTACCCTCAGTGAAAGTCATGGATCAATACCTCAGCAATTCAGAGAGGAGATTGAGAGGGATGATATGGAACCTTTGCTGATAACCCAGGGTACAATTTATCCACAAGGACGGATCCAATCGATAATTATAAAAGGTATAAATCCGAAGCAGAACCTGTTTTTGCTTCCTGCCCATAAACTCGACACTGCAATGACAGATGCCATCCCGTCGATAATAGGCTCACTGATGGCAAAGAGCCTGAAACTTGGTGTTGGCGACAGGATAACGATTCAGTGGCGCGATGCCAATGGTACTTTTGATGCTTCCGACATACTCTTCACTGAAGTGTTCGCTGTTAGTGTTCCTGCTGTCGATCAGGGTCAGATATACATCCCTCTCAATACGCTTCAGTCGATGCTCAATCTTCCTGGTGAGGCTACAATTCTGACCTACAGGAACAGTGAGATTACGAGGCCTGTGGTTGAAGGATGGATCCATAAAACCAGACAAGAGCTAACTGCACCGGTTGATAAAATGATTAAGGTGAAATCATTTGGACAGTCAATTCTCTATTTAATCCTGTTATTACTTGCCATGCTGGCTATTTTCGACACACAAGTACTATCGATTTTCCGAAGGCAGAAGGAGATTGGCACCTACGTAGCTCTTGGTTACACACGACGTCAGGTTGTAGGTCTCTTTACGGTCGAGGGCACCATGCATGCTGTTCTTGCAGCCCTGTTCTCGGCAGCTTATGGATTGCCGTTTCTTGCCTGGCAGGCTAAAGCAGGTTGGACAATGCCAATCGACACCAGCGAATTCGGGATGGCTATAGCCCAAACCCT
>JBGOZX010000199.1:0-6774 GCA_041480425.1 Bacteroidia bacterium | reverse complement strand
TTAAATTTAGAACAAAGTATCAGAGTACCGATCAAAGCCCTGGAATAAGTAACATTTTTCCCTGTGGTTTTGTCAATAATTGCAAACTTTTTGGCATGTTTCTTTGCCATTCGAACGAACTGCTGATGAAGTAACATGTTATAAAGTATTAATTATAGTTTAACTGAAAGGATCAGAGGCTAAATATAATGAATTATGTTTTAATTCCATTAGTATTGATAGATTCATTCTAAAAAAGGAGAATATGCTAAAACCGTGGATCTCTTTAATATAGTGATATTTACCAGCATTGCGCTGACAATTGCCAAGAGAATAATTCTCTCCGGTCGAAAATCAGTCACAATTATCAGCTTGTTGAGTGTCACCTGAAATAACAACCTATATCTTTAACCCGTCATTTAGTAAACTCAAATGAACAAATTGTAAAATTCATTATGTTCATTTCCAGGCTTTTCATAAATTTTGACTGTATATCCCGGATTATGAAAAAGTTCCTTTCATATAATAGTTGGTGGTTTTATTTTGTTCTGACATTCCTGATAAGCTGGCCGATATGGGCGCTGGGCAATGTATTATTACCGGAAAATTTAACTCCAATTACACTCATTATAGGAGCTTTCGGGCCTTTAATCGCTGCAACGATCATTCAAAGAATTACAACAGGCGGATCCGGTCTTAAAGATTGGTTCAAAACCACTTTCAATTTCAGAATTAATACTGTATGGTACCTTTTGGGAGGAATCGTCCTTCCATTTCTGATTGCAGCAGTTCATCATATAATTTACCTGGCTTTCGGGGGCAAATCAGGAATGGTTTTCAACACTGACTGGCTAACATATTTTGCCTATCTGTTTTCGACAACTTTACTTACAGGAGGTAATGAGGAGCCAGGTTGGAGAGGATATATTACACCAGTGCTGATGAAACGGTTCAATCCTTTTGTCGTTTGCATAATTGTCGGTACAGGTTGGGCGCTCTGGCATTCACCAATGTACTTTCTCAGAGATTGGGGTGGCAATGATCAGCCATTTATCTGGCTGTTAATATATTGTATACCGTTATCGATGATTCTGACATGGCTTTATTACAAATCACGGAGAAGCATAATTCCGGTAATGTTGTTGCATGCAGGGACCAATGTAGTTTTTAGGTTTTTCCCCATGGAAACCCGGATTTTTGATTCCGTAAGTGATGAGTTCACGGTAATAAAAACGATAGTTTACTGGCTGTTCGCAATTGCGCTTTTGATCATTTCAAAAGGCAAACTCGGATATAATAAGAATCAGGATGAAATTAAAACTAATTAACGGAGCTGTGAATTATATATTTAATGAAGGAACCTTAAAATGAAAAGAACAAATTTACTTCTAACCGTGTTAATTGCCCTTTATATAGTTGGGTGGAGCCAACCTGGTAAATCAGAATTACTGGAACTTACCGGACCATATCTGGGCCAGGAGCCCCTGGGTCTGATACCCGAATTGTTTGCTCCCGGATTCATATCTACCGGTCTATCCGAAGCAGTTTGCAATTTCACACCTGATGGGCAGGAAGTCTATTTCAATGTAGCTTATTCTGTTGGAAAGGATGCAAAATCCTGTATCGCCTTTAGTAAGATCGTAGATGGAATTTGGATACTCCTGAGTTCATAAACTTCACAAAACCAAACGTTTTATACGCCTATCCCATTTTGAGTTATGATGGTGCAAACCTCTATTTTGTCTCAAATGAACCGACAAACGATTCTCTGTTACAGGATGAATATAATATCTGGTATTCAGCAAGAAATGGTAGTCAGTGGCGTGACCCTGTGCCCTTGCCCCGGCTGGTAAACGGCTGAGGAAACACTTCGGGTCCTTCTGTATCAAACTCCGGCACGTTCTATTACACAATAATTACAGAAAATGACCAGGCAATATATAGTTCGAAATTCATCGATGGAAAATATTCCGCATCTGAAAGATTGCCGGTGGAAGTAAACTCAACAAATAATCAATTCGATGGAATAATTGCGCCGGATGAAACCTATATTAATATTAAAATAAACGCTTATCTCCTCTTTAAAAGTTGCTTCAAGCTCTTTTTTAAGATTGTCAACAAAATCTGTTACCCATCCGTCATATTTATTGTCTTTCTGGCGGTAGCTGATGAAGATATCATTCTCATATCCTGGGATAATACTTGCCATACAGTATGTTTGTTCTTATGTAGATACAAAAACTAATGTTCTCCCTTTTCTTCCAGCCATTTCCTTACCCTCTCATGCTCTGCCTGGTATTTTGCTTCCACATCTTTAAGAATCCTTTGGAACTTGGGTTCATTCCTTATGCTGTTGAACTGTGGATCATTCTTTAATAACATTACCCATTGTAATGTGAAACTTGGATTCTGATTAAAAATTTCTAAGTTTTCACATGCCTTAGTTTTATCTCCCATGCATGCATACACAGCTGCAAGAGGATAAACACAATAAATTCTTTCCCCTGGGCGAACAGATGTAAGACGGTTGTTATAAGCTTCTATTTGTTTATCGAAGTAGTATTCTGCTTCATTCCTGTATCCATTCTGTAAATAAGCAAATCCTATATGCGTATACCGATTTAGTTCTGGATTGGTTTCTCCTTTGGATTTTCCTATTGAAACATATTTTTTATAGTATTTCAAAGATTCATGATAATTGCTAATAAGCGAATTATAGTACCCTAAACGAACCAGGAGATCGGGATTAGTTGAATCTGTTGAATATCTCGTTTCATAGAATTCAGCAGCTTTTTTGAAATTACCTTGAGTTTCAGCAGTATTTCTGATTAAATTGTCCTTGTATTTAGCTGAGTCCCCATCCAGTTGGAGAGCTTCAAGGAAATAGTTTTTACCCTTTTCTGGGAACCCCGCCCAATAATAGTCACGACCGATTGTTGTTAAAATTCCAACTAATTCCTGACCATGATTCAGGGAAGCTGCTTTTTCTAAGTTTTCAAGTGCTTTTACAAGGTCCAGTTCTTCATATATACCTCCTATTAACCAATATGTATTCCAATCATTTGGATTGTATCTTATAGCTTTTCCCCATTCCTCAATAGCCTGTTTTGCAGAACCTTTGACAGAATAACATTCACCCTTGATATAATATGCCTTTGCTAATTGATCATCAAAAGAAAGAGCAATATCAGCAAGGACTTGCATAGAATCCAAATATTTATCCAAATTATTATTTCCCAAGAGACTTTGGTCTCTCCACCACCTGTCCCAGAGCACTTCTGCCAGACCAGTATAAGCCTGGGCGAAAGTGGAATCATACTCTAAGGTTTTATGAAAAAGAGTTTCTGCTCTTTTCAATTTGTCTTGGTCAAATTTACTAAACCACAACTGAGAAATTTCTTCTCTACCTCTTTGATAGAAATCATATGCTGTTAGGTTTGTGGTCGGAGTTTTCTCAATTCTTCTTTTTTCATCAGGAGTTATTGCTGCTTTTAATTCTGAAGCTATACTTTGCGCAATCTGACTTTGGATATTAAAAATATCTTTGGTCTCCTTTATCTCCTGTTCATAAGATTTTGCCCATAGATGCTTTTCATTATTAGCTGCAATTAACTGTACCCTCAAACGGAAAGTGTTACCATACTTTTGCCCGCTACCTTCAACAATATAATTTACACCCAGTTCTTTTGCTATTTTTGGGATTCTCGGTTTATTTGAACCTCTGTATTGTTCTGTGGATGTTCGTGAAAGAACCCTGAAATCTTTTATTTTTTGGAGATTATTAAGTATTTCATCCATTAGACCGTTAATGAAATAGGTATTTTCCTGATCAGGACTGTCGTTTATAAACGGCAAGACTGCAATTGATTTTTCAACCTGGTTGCTTGATGCAATCAGCATTGGAATAAAGAGATACCCGAAAACCATTAATGCAAACACAAGCAAGGATCCAACAAGGATTTTTGTTTTAAGACTTCTTGAAGATCTGATTTTTGCTTTTATTCCTTCTTTTGGATCAGCTATAATTGGTTGATTCGGTTTCCTGATTGTATTAATGATCTCTTTGACGGCATTTGCCACCTTATTTATTTGATCACGATAATAAGTTTTATTGAGATTGTCATGAGGGTGATCTTCATTAGCCCGTAAAGGACGATTAACTCCTGCTGACTTATAAATGAACTCTATAGAGCGAAGAACTCCTCCTAACTCATCTTCAAGAAGAGACTTATCTTCAGGATCAAGATCATGGATTTTAACAGGCAAGATCCTGCTGGCCACATTTCCGCTTGATAGTCTGATATCTCTGCCTAATAGGTCTTCCTTTGCTAATTTGTTGAAGGCACAAAATTCATGCTGCCAGGCAAAACTCTTAGAATCGCAATAGGTTTGAGAAATGACTGGGATGAAAATTAAGCATTTAAGCTTTACCTCAAGAGAAAGATCTACCGAATGGGTCTCAAGTAAGCCATCATGAGGATTAATGTCAAAATAAACTGATACTTTATCTTTGATTGTTGCTTCGAGTTCTTTGTTGAGATTATCTACAAACTCAGTCACCCAGCCATCGTACTTATTATCGTTTTGCCGATAGCTAATAAAGATATCATATGAATAGCCCTCAATAATGCTTGACATTTAAGGCTTATTTATTTCATTATCAAATTTAAATCATAATCAGACTTAATGCAAAAATTTGTTTGCCAGGATAAGTCATATATAAAATCAGACTATGGATAGTCAATTTTCTACCACCTGCATCAAACCTCCTGCAACCTGAAAAGAAGTGAATCTATAATAAAAACACCCCATTTTTATCCAAAACCTGGCGTAAAACTGGCGCATAAAAAAACACCTACAACTGATATCTGTTGTAAGTGTCTGATTTTCAAGGTGGGCCCAGCTGGGATCCCCGCCCGCATGACTGCGTCAGCGGTCGGGCGGGGAACCAGCGCAATTTTTAACCATCGTTTTAATAAATTTTCTTCCAACGCCGGATTTAAAGTACTTTTCTCTCTTTCTGGCATCTGCAGCATTATGAAACGGTTCTAAATAAAGTAGTATCCAGGGCATGTATCCCTTAGTAAATCGATTTTTTTCATTGTTTTGCCGGTCTAATCTTTTAGAAACATCCTGAGAAATTCCGGAATAATGAATATTATCTTTCTGGCTTACTATGATATAAACAAACCACATAGAAATCAAATAATTATTTAGTGGGCGGCGTCCACCGTGCGCCTACCATCGGCTGCCAAAGGCTTGCCTACGGCGCAAGCATAAGCCCGAAGGCCTAAATTTATCCACAGAAGATTATAAAAAAACAGCATTAATAATAAAGCCCGCCGTCGCTAAAGCTCGCGTCTACGTCGTCCGAGTGTCGCCTAATCTTCAGCAGAAGCACAAGTCAGCTACGATACAGACGCATGCCAGGCCATTATGAGCCCGGTTTAAACCAACTGCATTTTCTTTACTGCTGCTCTGATACGGTTCAGCTCAACTTAAAAATCTTAAGAACCCCTGAAAATCAACAGTGCTAATTCCATTCATCAGGTCCCTCAAAGGAGGGATTTCGGTGGATGGATTTTTATTTCACTTTTTGTAACTAACAAGTATCGTTGATTACTATTTTCCTCATTTTCAAATAGGAAGGATGATTCTATTGGCGCTAAAATATATTTGCTCTTAGCTGAATTAAGGTTTAAATTTGGTAGAACAAACCTACAAAATGATTGATTTTCTTTCTTGATTTCTCAACTTGTCTTATTAAGTATTTAATTTTTTAATGCCTTAAATTATGAAAACAAAAGCTTTTTTTCTTCTTTTAGTTGCCATTTTGGGCACATCAGCATGCACACAAAAAACAGTTAGTACTAATGACCAGACGTTGGTTGACTCATTGGCAATTATAGCGACTAAAGCATGGAGTTCGGGGGATATTAATCAGGTGATGAGCATTTATGCGGATGATGCTATTGTTATCTCAGGTGGAATTAAAATGTGCGGTAAAGATACAATTGCCGGGGGTTGGAAATATGTGGTTCCATTTGCTAAAAACTTTACTGTGTACAAAGGACTTTCGTCAGTTTCCAGCGATATGATTTACGCTGAAGGTTTATTTACCTTCGATTGGCAAAAGGACAATTATTCCGCCCTTGCCAAAGGCATATTTACGTTAGTTTGGAAAAAACAAACAAACGGTTCATGGAAAATTACATATCACAGTGAAGAACACGGCGATTTGGTAAAAAAATAGTTGACCTGCCGGATTTATTTTTCCTTTCACCTTAAGTGTTTAAATAAGAAGACACTAATAGGATTATTAAGAATGAATTCCCTTATTAGCCGGGTAAAGGTGTTCGGGTTGCTCTCCTTATGTTGTATTGCAGGTTTCATGACACAGTAAGGCCAAGCCTTCCGGGTTATTTCATAAGCCTTGCTTTTGTCATTCAATAACCCCACTTTATATCCCCAAAATTATCTGCAAATTGCAACGACTTGCGCCAGACTGAATTTGGTTGAAGGTATTTGGGAACCATTTGTGAGCCAAAGGATAATAGGTCTTTAATCCTTGATATTTTGTATTTGGTAAAAGGAGGGATTGAAATATAATTGTCTTTCTCTTAATCAAGTTGTAAATTTGATTTCGTTGGATTGCAAATACCGGACTTATTGACCACAACAGTCCGGTCAGATTAAACTTAACATACATGATTTAACAACAAATATTTAACTCCGGATTTTGGTGGTTGATTCATTCCGACTGGTTGTGGTCAAGGCCAATGTTTCTTCCAAGCC
>JBGOZX010000198.1:0-6856 GCA_041480425.1 Bacteroidia bacterium | reverse complement strand
CTGTTTTAAAGGTTTGAGACCATCTTCATTCTTTTTAACCACTTCTTTTTTGGTTGATTTTTTTTTGCTTTCAGTCATAATTGTAATTTAAAAGAACTAATAATTAATAAGTTAGACATTATTTTGCTAAAAAATTTGGTTGCAAAGATATGTTTTTTTTATAAATCCCCATAATATATTGTACATTTTCATATGGTTAAATACAAGCGGCAGGCATCGGGCCACAGGCATCAGCAACAGGTACGGAATCGATTAAAATGGATTTCCTGTTTCCCCGCAGCCCGTACCCTGTAGCCTTCCTGTTCCATCTTAATAATTTCCATATTTGACCTGTTATATTATCTTTGCACAAACAATAATGCTTTTGATTAAAATTCACATTACTATTTATGAAGATTGCAGTTGTCGGAACAGGTTATGTAGGGCTGGTTACTGGAACCTGTTTTGCTGAAAGTGGAGTCAACGTAATATGTGTTGACAAAAATTCTGAAAAGATACAGCGGTTAAAGAATGGATCTATCCCTATTTTTGAACCGGGACTTGAACCCATGGTCAAGAGGAATGTTGAAAAGGGCAGACTTAACTTCACAACTGATATCAGGGAGGCAATTTATGAATCCGAAGCAATATTCATTGCTGTCGGAACTCCTCCGGGGGAGGATGGCAGTGCAGATCTTAAGCATGTTCTCGCTGTGGCCAAAGATATTGGACAAGTAATTATAAATCATATTGTTGTTGCTACTAAAAGCACTGTTCCGGTTGGTACAGCTGAGAAGATCCGAATTACCATTCAAAGCGAACTTGATAAACGTAACGCCAAAGTGCCATTCGACATGGCTTCTAATCCCGAATTCCTTAAAGAGGGAGCAGCAGTTGAGGACTTCTTAAGACCTGAAAGAATAATTATCGGGATTGATAACGACAAAACAGGGGAGATAATGAGACGCCTTTATATGCCTTTTGTCCTTAATAATCATCCGATCCTGTTTATGGATATAGCTTCGGCTGAAATAACAAAATATGCTGCTAATGCCATGCTTGCAACCCGTATTAGCTACATTAATGAAATTGCGAACCTTTGTGATTTACTGGGAGCCGATATAAATCAGGTAAGAAAAGGAATAGGAAGTGATTCAAGAATAGGAAATAAGTTTATCTACCCCGGATCGGGTTATGGTGGTTCATGTTTCCCAAAAGATGTTAAGGCAATTATTAAGACAGCAGGGGATCTTGGTTACGAATTGAATGTGATCAAAGCTGTAGAAAAAGCAAATGAATATCAGAAGAATGTGATATTCAACAAGATGATCAACTATTTTAACAATGACCTTAAGGATAGAATTATTGGAATATGGGGATTATCCTTCAAACCAAAAACTGACGATATAAGAGAGTCCTCCTCGGTCTATCTTATTGAGAAGCTTCTTAAGGCCGGGGCAAATGTCAGGGCGTATGATCCTGCAGCAACTGAAGAGACAAGAAAACAACTTGGGGAAAAAATATTTTATGCAGTGGATCCTTATGATGCTGTTACAGGAGCAGATGCTGTGGCACTTATGACAGAATGGTCAGAATTTCACCTACCTGATTTTAAAAAAATGACAGAGCTTATGAAAGGTAGGGTGATATTTGATGGCAGAAATATTTACGAACCGGCTGAGCTAAAGAGGAATGGATTTGTTTACTGCGGAATAGGAAGAAGATAAATGTCAGGCAGCAGGCTAAAGGCAGCAGACTACAGGCAAGTTCAGGACACCTGAGGTCCGAAGCCTGAAGTCCTTTTAATAAATAATAAAAGGTTTTCAGTACTATGGCGGATACTAACTTAATTTGGTAAACATGAAAGGTATTATACTTGCCGGAGGGTCAGGGACACGGCTTTATCCCATTACCTGTGCAATTTCGAAACAAATGTTGCCGGTTTATGATAAACCGATGATTTACTACCCTTTATCGGTATTGATGCTGGCAGGGATCAGGGATATCCTTGTTATCTCAACGTCACGGGATCTTCCGGGATTCAGAAACTTACTCGGTGATGGGTCATCACTTGGGATCAAATTCAGCTACATTGAACAGCCATCACCTGACGGTCTTGCCCAGGCATTCATACTGGGGGAGAAGTTTATTGGAAACGATCCTGTATGTATGATCCTGGGTGATAACATTTTTTACGGACACGGATTTGGTGATGTTCTTCTGAAAACTGCAGAACTTAAGAAAGGCGCATGCGTTTTCGGTTATTATGTAACAGATCCCGAACGCTATGGAGTGGTTGAATTTAATAGTAATAGAAAGGCAGTAAGTATTGAAGAAAAACCATCAAGACCCAGATCGAACTATGCGGTGACAGGCCTCTATTTTTACGATAATTCCGTGGTAAAAAAAGCAAAATCACTTAAACCTTCTCCCCGCGGCGAACTTGAAATAACAGATCTGAACAAGCTTTATCTCCAGGAGGATACCCTCGAAGTGAGGCTTATGGGAAGGGGAATGGCATGGCTCGACACCGGAACCTATGAGAGTTTACTACAGGCGGCTAATTTTATTGCCACTCTTGAGCAGAGACAGGGACTTAAAGCTTCGTGTATCGAGGAGATCGCATTTATGAGAGGATTTATTACAAGGGACCAGTTATTGGCGCTTGCTGAACCTATTAAGAAAAGTCAATATGGTAAATACCTTATAAGAATCGCATCCGATGAGGTTAAGATGTAGAAAGGATTGAAATAATTAATTACATGAGATGAAAATTATCGAGACAGGATTTGAGGGACTAGTCGTAATTCAACCAAAAGTCTTCACCGATACTAGGGGCTATTTCTTTGAGAGCTATAAACATGAAACTTTTCGAAAGGCAGGAATACAATTTACTCCTGTTCAGGATAATGAATCAAAATCAGTTAAAAGCGTAATAAGAGGATTACATTATCAACTAAAACCATTCGATCAGGCAAAACTTATCAGGGTGGTCGTAGGAAGAATTTATGATGTAGCCGTCGACATCCGGAAAGAGTCGCCGACGTTTGGAAAATGGTTTGGAATTGAACTCGATTCTGAAAACAAAAGTCAGCTATTTATACCCCGGGGATTTGCACATGGGTTTTCAGTTATCAGCAAAACTGCGGTTATACAGTACAAATGTGATAATGTTTATAATCATAAATATGAGAGAGGTATATCATTAAATGATCCTTTCCTTAACATTAACTGGAAAATAGGCCCGGGAAATCCGATAATCAGTGAAAAGGATTTAAAACACCCGACTCTGAAAGAGGCAGAAAATAATTTTTGACCTAAAAGAATAAGTTATGGCTATTATCTTGGTAACAGGTGCATCCGGACAGCTTGGCAACGAGCTCAAAACAGTTTCTAAAAGCTTTTACGGGTACGTTTTTATTTTCACAGATGTCGATACACTTGATATTACCAGCCAGGAAAAAACCGGAGAATTCATCCTGAAGAACAGACCAGACTGGATTGTCAACTGTGCTGCATATAATTTAGTTGATAAGGCTGAAGTTGAATATGATAAAGCACTGTTGATAAATGGTATAGCCGTTAAAAATATAGCAGAAGCAATAAAGGGATCTGAATGCAGGTTTATTCATGTTTCTACAGATTATGTGTTTGACGGAAAATCAAATGTGCCTTATAATGAAACCTCGGTCACCAATCCTTTGTCAGCATATGGAAAATCAAAACTGGCAGGTGAGAAAAATGCATTAATTCACCATGGATCAATGATTATAAGAACTTCATGGTTATACTCATCGTTTGGAAATAATTTTGTTAAGACCGTACTTAAAAATGGAAGGGAGAAAGAATCTTTGAGAATAGTGTTTGACCAGATTGGTACACCGACTTATGCTGCTGATCTTGCAAATACTATAATGTTTATTATTTCAGGGGCGATCAGGAACCAGATTGCTTTTAATGCAGGTATTTATCATTATTCAAATGAAGGGGTCTGCAGCTGGTACGATTTCGCTACCGAAATTATTCAGCTAACCGGATTAAAATGCAAAGTGAATCCGATTCTTTCAAAGGATTTTCATTCAGAAGCACAAAGACCTTTCTACTCTGTCCTGGATAAAAGCAAGATCAAAGAGAATTATGGTATTGAAATACCACATTGGAGAACCAGTCTTATTAAATGCATTAAACTTTTAACATAATTATTATAAGTATGTTACCAATAAAAGAGATTAGAAGAAAGGCTGAACAATGGCTTGGGAAAGAGTTCAATGAAGAAACCCGCAGAGAGGTCAGGGAAATGCTTGATAAGGATGAAAAGAAACTAATTGATGCGTTTTACCAGGATCTCGAATTTGGGACAGGCGGTTTACGAGGTATTATGGGTGCAGGTACAAACAGGATGAACATCTACACCCTTGGTATGGCAACGCAGGGGCTTTCAAATTATATCATTAAGGAATGTGGGAGAACCGGCATTAAAGTAGCTATTGCATATGATTGCCGTAACAACAGCAGATACTTTGCAGATACAACGGCTAACATATTTTCAGCCAATGGATTTGAAGTCTATCTTTTTGAATCACTACGCCCAACCCCTGAACTCTCGTTTGCAATCAGGCAATACAAATGTCAAAGTGGAGTCGTTATTACTGCCTCTCATAATCCCCCGGAATACAACGGTTACAAAGCTTACTGGAACGATGGTGGCCAGGTTGTCGCGCCTCATGACGATGGAATAATTGAAGAGGTAAGAAAAATCAAATCAGTTACCGAAATCAGGTTTGACGGGAAAAAAGAGAAAATAAAAACCCTTGGAAAAGAGACGGATGATCTCTTCCTGAAGGAGGTTCTGAAAATGAGCCTTAATCCGGATATTATCAGAAAGTATAATGATATCGGAATAGTATATACACCAATTCATGGTACAGGAGGCACCCTGGTACCTCAGGCTCTTAAACTATATGGTTTCAGAAATATTCTGACGGTGCCGGAACAAGATATTGTTGATGGTAACTTTCCCACTGTCAAATCGCCAAATCCGGAGGAACCTGCTGCACTGTCGCTGGCAATAAAGAAGGCAACAGAGACAAGAGCCGAGTTGGTAATGGCAACAGACCCCGATGCCGACAGACTGGGAATAGCTGTGAGAAACAAAAAGGGTGAATTTGTACTCCTGAATGGAAACCAGACTGCTGTTCTGCTTACATATTATATCCTTTCACACTTTAAAGAAAAGAAGAAATATAAAGGTAATGAATACATTATCAAAACAATAGTTACAACCGATCTTCTTGACAGAATTGCAGACGAATATAAAGTTGAATGTTATAATGTTCTGACAGGTTTTAAATTCTTTGCAGAGCTTATCAGGAAACTCGAAGGAAGAAAAAAATACATCGGAGGTGGTGAGGAGAGTTATGGATTCCTTCCAGGCGATTATGTCAGAGATAAAGATGCAGTCGGATCATGTGCTCTGATAGCTGAAACTGCTGCCTGGGCAAAAAGCGGTGGAAAGTCACTTTATGAATTACTTATTGATATTTATGTTGAATATGGTATTTATAAGGAAAGTCTTATCAATATAGTTCGTAAAGGGAATGAGGGAGCTGAGGAGATAAATGCTATGATGACCAGCTACAGAAATAATCCTCCAAAAGCTATCAACAACAGCAAGGTATTGAAGATTAATGATTTTGAGAAACAGATATCATATGATATTCTGAAAGGCTCAACTACCAAAACTGATCTTATTAAATCAGATGTTTTGCAATTCTTCCTTGCGGATGGATCAAAGATCTCAGTAAGGCCCTCCGGCACTGAACCGAAGATCAAGTTTTATTTCAGTGTAAATACAAAACTTGCATCTGCAGATAAATTTGATGCGACTGAAAGCATTCTCAACAAAAGGATTAGTGACATAATAAAAGACATGAAACTTCAATAAAAAGGTGTGTGGTTTGGGGTATGGGGTTTGAGATCAATTGGTTTGTATCCCCTCTCCCAGTCCTTAGTTTGGCTGGGTTTTTATTCTCCAATGATCTTAACAAGTACTCGTTTTCTTCTTTTACCATCAAACTCACCATAAAATATCTGTTCCCATGGGCCAAAGTCAAGTTGTCCATTAGTTACTGCCACAACCACTTCCCTTCCCATTAATGTACGTTTGATATGAGCATCGGCATTGTCTTCAAATCCGTTATGCTTATATTGTGAATAAGGTTTTTCAGGAGCTAGCTTTTCCAACCATACTTCAAAATCATGATGAAGGCCTGACTCATCATCATTTATAAAAACACTTGCAGTGATATGCATTGCGTCGATGAGTATTAAGCCTTCCTGAATACCACTTTCTGCCAGGCATATTTCCACCTGACCAGTGATATTGATAAATGCTCTTCGGGTGGATGTTTCGAACCAAAGTTCTTTTCTATATGATTTCATAATGTTCTTTTTGAGATAAATATTTTTTGGAAATTTAATACATTCTTTTGAAATTTGATTAGCGGCATTTTCTAACTTTTTCAGATAGTGATCAAGTAGTTCAAATTTTCAGTCTGGAAATGCCGCTTTTTTTATATTGAAAATTCTGGATCGTGATTAGGGGGATCAAAGTAATAAAGTGATTTTAGATCCAGTTTTTTCAATTCCTGTTTAAGATGTTCCTCAAATTCGTCTATAAATTCATTCTTACCACTATATGTAAATAAAGAGAATTGTTTTCTGTCTTTATCAACATACCATTCATACTGAGAAGCTCCCTTACGTAAATTTAAATGCAATAGATTCCCTTCATTTAATTCGAATTGTATATAAATCGAATTAATTAATGATAAAGGACAGATATGCAAAGAAGCATGGAATTCTCTTTTTGTTTTGT
>JBGOZX010000197.1:0-6992 GCA_041480425.1 Bacteroidia bacterium | reverse complement strand
TGTAAATTATAAATTATGACTATCGGG
Organism: Bacteroidia bacterium; assembly: GCA_041480425.1. Lineage (GTDB taxonomy): Bacteria > Bacteroidota > Bacteroidia > Bacteroidales > VadinHA17 > LD21. Next base: position 6,965 of record JBGOZX010000197.1, on the reverse strand, counting down.
TTTCTTAAACTATTCAAGTTTCTCCTTATATTTTTTTTTTTAATAACCCCCATCCTGCCTGCCCCCATTTGTTTAAATTAACCCATCCCCCAGCCCCTTCCCTTAAAAAATAACTGCTCTTTATACACATATTTTCCTGTAGTATTACAATGGATTAAGAATGTGAATATTAATAACTTGTTCCGGTATATCAGGATTGGCTGCCTGATTTTTCGGGGGCCGGATATGAGTTTATATGTTTATTCAGGAGGATATATTTAAATAAATAGAGCCACGAATATGGCGATATATGAATAACCCCTGGTGCCAACCGGGGGTAGAGGACAATAATAGGATATAAAGCCCTGAAAGGGCTTAATAAAGTTGGTTTTGAAAAGCAGTTTTTGTAACTTGGTCTTTTCTCGCTGTATTAATAACCAAATGATTCATAACATGTCAAGTTATCGTCAACTGCTTTATCACATTGTATTCAGAACAAAGGATAGCCTGCCCACGATTAAGCAGGATCATGTCGATCAGCTTTATGGCTACATTACAGGTATAATAAAAAACAAAAACAGTCATCTGTATCGCATAAATATTACGCTCCTTCAGAGCTGGCCTGAGCGGTGTGGCCGCTCCCCCCGGTTGGCACCGGGGGTTATTCACATTTGGCTCTTTCAGAGCCGGATGATGGTAAATCCTCCATGTAAACATTACTCCCAATAATTTTCGGGATAGAATTCAAAGCACCGCCGGGGGCGGGACAGGCTCTCTTTTTTTTATTGCAACTAAAGCACATTCCCATCCATTAATATTTTATATATCAGCATATTATTAAGATGTGCATAAAGGGTAGTTAAAAAATAAGTGAAGAGGAGAAAAGCCTGACATACACTGAATTACTCCCCATTCTCTTAGTCTGAAGAAAAGGGGAATGGGGGGATGAGTTTATAAATAAGGGAAAACAGGAAAGGGGGTCATTTATTGGTGAGATTTTCTATAAGCCAGTCATTCAGTTTTATATTCTGTTCGGGGTATGTCCAGTGACCTGTTTCAAGTGCCAGATTCAGGACTTTAGGTGCACTTATCAAATTATATGCCGCATACATTGAGGTTGGAGGACATGTCTCATCATTAAAACCCCAGGTATAAAAACCCGGAATCTTAATTTCCCTGGCAAAATTTACTACATCATAATATGGAATAGTCTCCAGCTTTTCTTTAATATTATGAAACTTCAAATTATTCTTATCAAAAAAGTGTGGCCATCCGCCTGCACGTCCCGATAAATACCCTGTTACATCGCACAGAGCAGGATATGCTGCTGCAAGGTACTTTACACGATTATCAAGTGAGGCAGTAATTATTGTAAGCGCTCCACCCTGACTTCCACCTGTCACTGCCAGGTTACTGCCATCATACTGGGAAAGTGATGTCAGGAAGTCATTTGCACGAACACACCCAAGACAGACTCTCTTGTAATAATATCTGTCCTTATAATCCATATTAAATGTCCAGTACTCCCTTAGCGCTCCGGCGGACAGATCAAAATATACTCCAGGATCCATTGTAACAGGAATGCCATGAATACCGATCACGAATGTAATAACCCCTCTTTCAGCAAGATTGATATCAGGGGAATATGCCCTTACCCCAGCCCCGGGCACTTCCAGAACTGCGGGATATTTTCCCTCCTTTTTAGGAATAGATACAATACCGTATAACCTTGAATTACCGATGTTCTGAAGATTTACCATGTAAACATTTACATTTTCAGTGCACCTTTCGGGCATCAGAGTCATTTTAGTGTTTAACGGTACTGTTGCCAGTTCTGCCTTCGCTGATTCCCAGAAGGCAATAAAGTCGGCAGGCTTTTTTACAGTTGGCTTTATTTCAGCCGGGTTGTACCCTGCAGTTGCCAGGCCCCGGTATTTGCGCCCTTCAAAGTCCAGGGTTACAATGCACCTCAAAAATCCGGGAGACGATAATGTTCCTCCATCCAGGACTATTTCCTTTCCTGTCAGTAAAACAGAATCCTTTTTTGCAGGGTCCATTTTTTCAGGACCTATTTCATAATAAGACTTTACTCCCTTAAGTGGATTATTGTGGTATAAAACCTGCACTGAGAAAATGGCCTTCTCGCCGGTTTTATATTGCCAGTCATCGTGATCTGGTGATACAATAACTTTTACCATTTGCTCAGGTATCTGGGCTGATGCAATCACTGATACCGAGAACAGTGTTATTAGAAACAATTTTTTGAATGAAGTTGTCATAGTTAATAGTTTTGAGTTTGGCGTTTGGCGTTATGTAACTTTTCTGTATGGTAGCTATGGTTTGCTTTGGCTCCCGATTTCATCGGGAGCCTACTAATGACCGGTGTTTTGAAGTGGCATTTGGTTTTGTCGTTTGGAGTCCCATCTACAAACTATCTTACATGTACTGTCATTGCGATCCCGCGAAGCGGAAGTGGCAATCTTTATCAACCTTCCACAATGCCAACTTTTGTTTTTTTACTTTTCACTTTTTACTTTCGTTTTTTGCCATAAACAATAATCAATTCTTCAACATAAAACGCGGGACGAGAAACACGAAACCTGCAAGTCGGAACCAGGAACGCACAATAATGCCTCCGGTTCCGCCTGAAAGGGGTATACTTTCAAAGTGCAAAACGCTTAAGTGTATAGTCTTTTAATTTCGACCATATAGCAGCCAATTTTACCACTTCTTCGGGCAGCAGGTTTAACTCTTCCATTTGAACCTCTTTAAAAAAAGGATACTCGTGCGAAATGGTATTCCGTGTTTGCCGGAGAGCTATCCAATCTTTCGCATCGTCGAGAAGGTTCAACTTTTCCATTTTATAAAGAATATCAATAAAAGGGAGACCGGAAATGTCTTCTTCAAGCGCCTCGAGTAGCTGTTTAAACAAACGTGACCCCATGCTATCCTGAAGTTTTGAAAAACGATAAATCAATTGGTCAAACAAAGCCTGTTCGATGGGGGATATTCGACTTAAGTTGATTTCCGTTAGCGGGAAGTACTTTTCAATGCTTTCCCTTGCAAATATCATCCGCTGATGATGCAAATCACAAATGTCCAGAGTTTCTGTTAGTTTGTCACTAAGTTCTTCAGTCAGCATAGTTGTATTCCTGTTTCATAGATTTTTTTAAAAAAGACTGAATTTTTCGTATACGGATTATCCAGCACTACATCAATCTTTTGTTCACCGATCAGTAGAATAAGATCTGTTACAAAATTAATTTTTGTACGTATTTTCAGATGTTCACCATTTGGATTACGGATGAACAAATCGATATCACCACCTCGCTGTTGGTTATTGGTTCGTGAGCCGAACAGAAAAACCTGAACATCTGTTCCGAAATGACGACTGGCCAAGCTTTTAATACTTTCTATTTCAAATTCGCTAAGTCGCATGTTCAAAGGTAATCATTTGCTATTATCCAAGGATTAATAATGATTGAATGTTTAGCGTTTAGCGTTTTCCACCTCCGCTGAAGCTACGGTGGACGAAGAGCGTTTTGCGTTTCGCGTAGAAGTGAAAAAAATGCTGTCGCAATAACATAAGTTTGTGAGCTGTGCGGACCAGATCCATCGCCGGTTGTTATTGTTTTGTTTCCCATCTCTGAAACTTAATAATATTAATAACGTCAGATACTTTTCCCTGCAAGCCGTGTCATGCTGTAAAATGCACTTCCAAGCAATGCAGCCCTGGACCCCAGATGAGCTCTTTCAATCCTTACTTCTGTCCTGCAGTTTTCAAGAGAATTGGCAAAGGCACTTCCTTTAATCATTGCAAAATAATGGTCGTTTGCTTCCGACATCCCTCCTCCCACTACTATTATCTCAGGTGCAAAAATTGAAATAAGGTTAGCCAGTCCGATTCCAACCAATCCTGCATTTTCATTCACGACCTTTACAGCAATCGAATCTTCTTTATAACTAAGCTCAAAGATCTCCTTGCATGAAAGAGCCTTATTCTTTTCATCAATAAAAGATCCAGGTTCTTCATAATATCTTCTTACAAGTGCTGAAGCTGAAGCAAAATGCTCAAATGAGCCTCTTATTCCCTTATCGCTCAACCCGCCGGAGTAATTAATTATCATCTGTCCTATTTCACCACCTGCATTATTGACTCCCCGGTAAAGTTTTCCATTAATGATTATACCACCGCCTATCCCTGTGCGAAGAGCAACGAAAATAACATTATTATATCCCCGTGCAGCACCATACCTGTGCTCTGCAACAGTCATCAGGTTAGCATCATTACCAACATATACCGGCAGGCCGGTTTCCCTGCCTAGTATTTTAGCAAGAGGAACATTTGTCCAGTTCTCAATACCCTGGTCGGGACCCAATACAATTCCTGACTGATGATCGATGAATCCTTTGGCTGCAATGCCTATACAAATGGGATTTATCCCTTCTCCGGCAACAACCTGACGGATACCCCGGACAGCCTCAATAATAATGTTAATAAGATAATCTTTTGACTGTTGCTGCCCCAGAGGATAAGATTTTTCAGCAATCACCTCCCCTTCAATATTAACAACAGCTATCCTGAGTGAATACCTGCCAATATCAGCGCCTATAGCTGCAGCATGCTTAAACATGTTTCAAAAATTGATGACGAAGTACAAAAATATAAAATGATTATCTGGAATAATAAACATTCTTTCCTGTTTTCCTCACTTTTTTAAAAAAGCTTCTGAAAGCCGCAATTATTGGGAATTAATTTTTGAATTTGGGTATTGCAAGAGTGTTATTTTGGACATAAAATCATCCACAGCCTGCTTTCTGCTGTTTCTTTAGCTTAATGAACTCCCCCCTCTGGCCCCCTTTACGAAGTCTTTCCTTTATACACATTTTAGCCTGTAGAATAGCAATGGATTAAGAATGTTAATATAAATAACTTGTTCCGATTTATCGGGAGTGCTTGCCTGTATTTTCGGGGGCCACGTATGAGATTATGTTTATTCAGGAGGATGTTTATTAAAATAATTAGAGCCACGAATGTGGCGATATATGAATAACCCCCGGTGCCAACCGGGGGCATATAACGATAATATGATATCAAGCCCTGAAGGGGCTTAATAAAGTTGGTATTGAAAAGCAGTTTTTGTAACTTGGTCTTTTCTCGCTGTATTAATAACCAAATGATTCATAATATGTCAAGTTATCGTCAACTGCTTTATCACATTGTTTTCAGAACAAAGGATAGCCTGCCCACGATTAAGCAGGATCATGTCGATCAGCTTTATTCCTACATTACAGGTACAATAAAAAACAAAAACAGTCATCTGTATCGCATTAATGGCGTTGAAAATCACCTGCATTTACTGACTGATCTGAATCCATCTGTTGCACTTGCGGATTTTATGAGAGAGATAAAGGTATCTTCTTCATTGTGGATGAAGAGCAGTGAGCTTTTCCCTGCATTTAACGGTTGGGCAGAGGGTTATGGGTCTTTTACCTGCTCATATCTGTATATGGGAAGTCTTATCAATTATATAAAGAATCAACAGGAGCATCACAGAAAAAAGACATTCGAAGAGGAGTACAGGAGTCTGATGCTGGAATCTGGCATCAAGATTGATGAGAGATTCTTCCCGTAATCATTATATTACGCTCCTTCAGAGCTGGATTGTGTGGTGTGGCCCCTCCCCCCGGTTGGCACCGGGGGTTATACACATTTGGCTCTTTCAGAGCCGTTTGAAGCAATGTATTCAACCACCGGCCGGGATTGACCACTCTTAATACTCATACCCCGGATTTAACTAGGGCTATCGTCGGGCAATCCTGCAGTCTGGCTCTTACCTTAAAATGCCCAAATAGCTATTTTTTTATGGTCGGTCATCTCAGGTATTAATCGATATTTACATCAAAACTGTAAGCTAACAACCTGTTTATCAACATAATAATAAGATGTGTATAAAAAGTATTTACGAAGTAGAGAGCGGACCGAGCGTTAAGAATTTGCCCGGTGGACAAATTTAGCAAGGGGCCTGGCTGCAGTGGTGGCAGGTTTTACAAGCCATAGCTTTAGCGAAGGCTTGGGGTGAGTTCATGAGAAATAAAAGATGAATAAAGAACAAGAAAACTATACCAAATAATCCTGAAAAAATAGGGTGTCTGTTTTAAGATTGTTTTTTGATAACTTTGGATTTTATTTCTTATGACAGATTTATGAAAGAGAAGATAAGAAAGATATTTGAAACCGAAGCAGCTGCCGTAAGCAGAATTCCTGTTACTGATAATTTCGAGAAAGTTATTGAAATAATTTTTCAACATGTTCATAAAAGAAACGGAAAGCTTATTACAAGCGGTATGGGTAAGGCAGGGCAGATTGCCCACAATATAGCCACAACATTCAGTTCAACGGGCACTCCTGCAGTTTTTCTTCATCCCAGCGAAGCACAGCATGGCGACCTTGGAATCCTCCAGAAAAATGATATTCTTCTGGCAATCTCGAATTCAGGAAAGACAAGAGAGATCATTGAACTGATCGATCTTAAGGATAATCTTTATCCTTCGTTGCCAGTAATTGTCATTACCGGTAATGAAAACAGCCCGCTGGCACAGAAAGCAGACTATTTCATATCAACCGGATCTCCCAGTGAAGTCTGCCCGCTGGGTCTTACGCCAACTACCTCCACAACAGTTTTTACCGTTATCGGAGATGCTCTTGTTGTAATGATGATGGAAAAAATAGGATTCAGTGCCGAAGACTATTCAAAAAGACACCATGGAGGGTACCTTGGTGCAAAATCAAGAGAAAAATCCACATTACCCCTAAATCCCCTGAAAGGGACTTTACCCCCCAACCCCCCTGCTTTGCTTCGCTGACCTTGCTGCGCCGAAGCGGCTACGCAAAGGCGCAGAGCTACGTGCAGCGCCGTCGGCGCTCCGTCGCTGAAGCTTTGGAGCGTAGGCGACAAGCCTTACGCTTGCGCTGAAGCTTCAGC
>JBGOZX010000196.1:0-7005 GCA_041480425.1 Bacteroidia bacterium | reverse complement strand
TGAGCCTAACAACAGCTGTGACAAATGTAAGTTGTTCTGGTGGAACCAATGGTTCTGTTAATCTTACTGTTACAGGAGGAACAATACCATATTCATTCCTGTGGAGCAATGGAGCAACAACAGAAGATATAAGCGGTCTGACAGCAGGCACCTATAATGTAACTGTCACAGATGCAAATAGCTGTACAGCAACAGCAAGCGGAATTATAACACAACCTGCGACACCACTTTTAGGAACAACTGTTGTTACAAATGTCAGTTGTTTTGGCGGTACCAATGGTGCTGTCAACCTGACAGTTAACGGAGGGACCACTCCGTATACCTTCCTTTGGAGCAATGGAGCCACCACTGAGGATATAACCTCACTGGCAACAGGTACCTATACGGTAACAATTACTGATGCAAATAGCTGTACTACAACTGCGACGGGAATAGTGACAGGGCCAGCTCTGGCTCTGAGTGGCAGCACTATCGTAACAAATGTACAATGCTTTGGAGGGATAACCGGAGCAGTCGATCTTTTAGTCGCCGGAGGGACATCTCCCTATACCTTCCTCTGGAGTAACGGAACAACCACCGAAGACCTTGTAAACATTCCGGCGGGTACTTACACTGTGACCATAACAGATGCTAAAAATTGTACTGCCACAGCAAGCGGAACAGTTACAGAACCAGCTACATCTGTTGGAGGGACAATCACTTCTCAGACAAATGTTCTATGCTTTGGAGGTAATAATGGCAGTGTCACAGTTACAGGTTCCGGTGGAACAGGACCTTTTACTTACAGACTTGATGCCGGTGCTTACCAGGCTACAGGAATATTTAATTCTCTGACGGCAGGATCCTATACTATAACTATACGCGATGCAAATCTTTGCACCTTTACGCTTCCGGTTACTATCACACAGCCCGCAGCAGCGCTTGGAGGCGGTGTAAGTTCACAAACAAATGTTCTTTGTTTTGGTAATGCTACAGGAAGCGTTACAATGGCAGGTTCGGGAGGTACCATTCCATATGAATACAGTATCGACGGAGGGGGATACCAGTCTTCAGGTACCTTTAATGGACTACCTGGGGGGATACATTTTATTATAGTAAGAGATGTTAACCTTTGTGCACTTAGTTTCCCTGTTACCATAACTCAGCCGGTTGCAGCTCTGGCCGGCAGCGTTGTATCTCAGACCAATGTTAATTGTTATGGAGGTACAACAGGTAGTGTAACAGTAACAGGATCAGGAGGGACATCACCGTATGAGTATTCACTTGACGCAGGGGGTTATCAGGCTTCAGGTACATTCAGTAATCTTGGATCAGGTGTTCATACTGTTACTTTACGGGATGTTAATATGTGTATGTACAATGTAATAGTCATTATCTCCCAGCCTGCAGCAGCGCTTAATGTTACGACCTCTAAGGTTGATGTACTGTGCTTCGGAGCATCAACCGGAAGTGCAGCGGCTATACCCGCAGACGGGACTGCTCCTTATGATTACTCATGGAGCACGGTGCCGGTTCAGACTACTGCAGTTGCTACGGGACTTACAGCCGGACCTTACATTGTAACTGTAACTGATAGTAACGGGTGCATTGCAACAGCTAATGTTTCCATAACACAACCTGCTGCTGCCCTGTCTGCAACGACAGCTGTTACCAACGTTTTATGTTTTGGAGCAAGCACCGGGGCAATTGATCTTACTGTTGTAAACAGTACATTACCAGTAACTTATCTTTGGAGTAACGGAGCAACCACGGAAGATTTAAGCGGTATTGCAGCTGGTTCCTACACAGTCATGGTCACTGATGCAAACAGTTGTACAACAACCGCAAGCGCGACAATAACACAGCCAGCTGCTATTATAGGTTCATTGATTTTTACAAATGTGGCCTGCTTTGGGGAGAGCACAGGAGCAGTTGACCTTACAGTTAGCGGAGGTACCTCCCCATATACCTTCCTATGGAGCAATGGAGCAACAACAGAAGATTTAAACGGACTTGTTCCAGGTTCATATTCGGTAACTATTGGAGATGCAAACAGCTGTACAACAGTTGTTAACGGAGTAGTTTCTCAGCCTGCATCAGCACTTTCAGGAAGTATCACATCTCAGACCAATGTTACAGATTATGGCGGCAACGATGGAAGCGTTACTGTTGCCGGTTCGGGTGGAACTTCACCTTACCAGTATAAACTTGGTACCGGTACATACCAGTCATCGGGAACCTTTAACTCGCTTGCCGCAGGATCTTACACTGCTACCGTACAGGATATTAATCTTTGCACATTTGATGTTGTGGTTACAATCACTCAACCCATGATTCCGCTTACATATAAGATAATATCGCAAACAAATGTTTTATGTTTTGGTGGAAATACAGGAAGTATAACTGTAACCGGATGGGGCGGAACATTGCCTTATGAGTACAGTTTTAACGCCGGGCCTTACCAGCCTTCCGGTACTTTTGGATCATTGACTTCAGGAAATTATACTATAACGGTCAGGGATATTTTGATGGCCACAGTGGATATTCCGGTGACAATCACCGAACCTTTAGTTCTTGGAGTTTCGACAACAAAAACTGATGTCCTATGCCTTGGCGGGGCAACAGGAACTGCCAGTGCAACAGCAACCGGTGGTACAGGACCATTTAGCTATTCCTGGAATACATTGCCTGTTCAAACAACGGCAACAGCAACCGGTTTGACAGCGGGCCCATACACTATTACTGTAACTGATGCCAACGGTTGTACCGCAACAGCCAATGTTTCTATAGGTCAACCTGCAGCAGTGCTGAGTGTTACAATAACACAACTCAATGTACTTTGTTCCGGAGGATCAACCGGTAGTGCAACAGCTACCGCAGCCGGAGGTACTGCACCTTATACCTATTCATGGAATTCATCACCTGTACAGACAACTGTTACTGCTTCAGGGCTTACTGCTGGTAATTATACAGTAACCGTAAATGATGCTAATGGCTGCACTATAAATGGTTCGGTTCAGATAACAGAACCACTTCCAATATCGCTCGAAGCAACCCCCGGCCTTGCATCATGTCCGGATGAACCTGACGGATCAATAACAATTACAATCACCGGTGGGGTGCAACCATACAATGTGATATGGTCCGATGGCAATATAATCCAAAACAGAACAAATATACTGCCCGGAACTTACAGTGTTGTAGTTACTGACCAGAATGCCTGTGCAAAGTCACTAAGTGTTGATGTAGATTTCGTAGGCACTTTCAATTGTGTAGAGATACCGCAGATCATTACACCTAATAATGATGGGTATAATGACAAATGGATTATGAGGAATATTGACCTTTACCCAAATGCTGAAGTCAGAGTCTTTAACAGGTGGGGGAAACTTATTTTCCGTACTAAAAATTTATTGGCAAATCCATGGGATGGCCGGTATAACGGCAAACTCGTTCCGACGGATTCATACCATTATATTCTTTATCTTAATGATGGATCTGATCCAAAATCAGGTGTAATTAGTGTAATACGATAATCTGTTAATATTTTGAAGAAAAAGATATGAGCCATTTCAAAAGTATTATATCAGCCATAGTTCTCAGCTTAATCTTTGGGGTAACAGGAGCACAACAGGTTCCAATGTACAGCCAGTACATCATGAATGGGTTTCTGGTAAACCCTTCGTTTGCCGGACGGGATGGCTATACAACTATTAATCTTACTGTCAGGGAGCAATGGGTTGGAATGGCCAATGCCCCGAGTACCTACGCAGCCAGTTTTCAGACACGCATCCTGAAGAACAGTTATATCTCAAAATCCACTTCAGTTCGGAAGAAACTGGTAAAACCAACAAGAGGCGGCCGGGTTGGTGTTGGTGGATATATCTTTAATGACAACAATGGTATAATGAGGCGCACCGGAATTCAGGCAGCTTACGCTTATCATATCCCGATGGGGAAACCCAATGGACCTACGAATAACCTTGCATTCGGACTGGCTTTTACAGCTTACCAGTATGCTATAAATACTAATGGTCTGATATATGATCATGATGACCCGTACCTTAATAATTACGACAGATCGGTTTTCATTCCTGATTTTAATTTCGGGGCAAGTTTTACGACTGCAAATTACTATGTCGGGTTTGCAATGACCAATCTGTTAAGAGGTTCTGTTATGTTTGGCAATGCTACCAACAATAAGAGATCAGAACTTGGACATTATTTTCTCACCGGAGGAGTAAAAGTGCCCCTGGCCCGGGACTGGGTGCTGGAACCATCCGCATTTATTAAATCATCAGATATGTTTTTTAAGGCGCTTCAGCTTGATCTGACATCACGGATTTATTACAAGGAAGACTACTGGGCTGGTTTATCGTGGAGGACAAATGATGCTCTTATTCTTATGCTTGGCTTAAAATATGACAGGTTTTATTTTGCATATGCTTTCGACTTCACTTTAACTGATATACGAAAACAAAGCTTTGGTACCCATGAACTTACTCTCGCTGTAAAATTTGGGGAAAGTGCCCGGAGGTACCGCTGGATTAATGCATATTAAAGAGGTTATTTTAAAAGTAACCAGCACTCTCGTGCTGCTGTTGTTATTTTCTTTAAGAGTAGTTTCACAGGATGACCGCAAATCTCAACCTGTAAGGCTGATGTTTTATAACGTCGAGAACCTGTTTGATATTTACGACGATTCTCTTAAGGATGATGATGATTTTTTGCCGGAAGGATTGATGAGGTGGAACTTCACAAGGTATAATAAGAAGATCAATTCGGTTTATAAGACAATAGTTGCAGCAGGGAAGTGGAGCCCCCCGGCAATAGTTGGATTGTGCGAAGTCGAAAACAGAAAGGTCCTTGAGGATCTGATTTACGGGACTTACCTTTCAAAATACGATTATGGAATCATTCATGAAGATTCTCCTGACGAGAGAGGAATAGATGTTTGTCTTATTTATAGAAAAAGCTTTGTAAACATTATTGATTTTAAATATTGGATCCCCTTATCAGTTGCGAAAAAAGATTTTTTTTCAAGAAGTGTGCTTTATGCGAAATGTCAAATTCAAAATGATACTATTCATCTGATTGTAAATCACTGGCCTTCCAGAAGGGGAGGAGTCCTTGCTGGCGAAAGTCTCAGGATGAAGATTTCTGAAATGATAAGAGAGGCTGCTGATTCTATAAACAATTGCTTTTCAGGATTCGCAAAGATCATTATAATGGGCGATTTTAATTGCACTCCTGACGATAAGGTAATTCAAACGCTTATTAAGCCATCAGGTTCCAAAAAAAACCAATCATCTCTTTCATTGGTCAATCTGGCAGGAAGCAGAAATTCAAATGCATCAGGAACATATCATTATATGGGGACCTGGGAGACATTAGACCAGATTATTGTATCGGAGTGGTTTTTAAATTGTAAAAAGGGTCTTTCTACTGGTTTAGAGAAGTTCATGATCTTTAAGCCGGAATTTCTTCTCAGAAAAGATCCCAAATATCCGGGATTCACGACTTTCTCAACCTACAGAGGATACAGGTATCAGGGTGGTTTCAGCGATCATCTGCCGGTTTTACTTGATCTGGAAATCAGATAGAGTTTTCATCAGGAGTTAATCCAAGCTCTTTTCCCTTTTCCATCATAAGCTTCATGGCAGCTTCATGTTCGTTTGGGATTATGCCATCAAGAATAGCTTCCCTTATTGCGTTCTTAATTATACCAACCACTTTACCTGGTTTTATCCCAAATGTTTTAATTATTTCACTGCCGTCGATAGGCGGCCTGAAATTTCTTATTGCATCTTTTTCCTCAATCTCCTTAAGTTTATTTCTTACATGCTTGAAATTCTCAAGGTGTCTGGTTTTCTTTGCCTCATTTTTAGATGTTATGTCCGCCTCGCAAAGCAACATCAGGTCATCGATATCGTCTCCGGCTTCAAATAATAGTCTTCTAAGTGCAGAATCTGTCACAATCTCCTGAGACAAAGCTATAGGTCGCAGATGAAGATCAATTAATTTCTGAACATATTTCATCTTCTCATTTAATGGAAGTTTCAGCTTCCTGAAGATGTCAGGGATCATTTTTCCCCCGATATATTCATGTCCATGAAACGACCAGCCCGATTCAGGAAGATATTTCTTAGTTACAGGTTTGGCTATATCGTGCAAAAGAGCTGCCCATCGGAGCCAGATATTATCAGTGTATTTACATATGTTGTCGAGAACCTTGATCGAGTGATGGAAATTGTCTTTATGGGCTTTTCCCTCTTTTTTATCGACTCCTTTAAGGTTATCCAATTCAGGAAAAATTAATTTAAGCAGCCCTGACTTTTCCAGAAGAAGGAATCCCTTTGAAGGATGTTCGCTCATAATTATTTTATTCAGTTCAGTGGCAATCCTTTCCGGGGAGACTATCTTAATTCTTTCTGCATTATTTGATATTGAGATGTACGTCTGTTCTTCGATTGAAAAATGCAACTGGGTAGCAAATCTTATAGCACGCATCATCCTTAAAGGATCATCAGAAAATGTCAGATCAGGATTCTGAGGTGTTCTGATAATTTTACTTTTAAGATCTTCCTGCCCTCCAAAGGGATCCAGAAACTCACCGAATGTTTCTTCATTAATGCTTACTGCAAGAGCATTAATAGTAAAATCTCTCCTCTTCTGGTCATCTTCTAAAGTGCCATCCTCAACAACTGGTTTCCTCGAATTCCTTTCGTATGACTCTTTTCTTGCGCCAACAAATTCAATCTCATATTCGTTATGTCTGAACATTGCTGTTCCAAAGTTCTTAAAGACACTCACTTTGATATGTGGACCAAGTTTTCTGGCTGCTTTTCTGGCGATATCAATACCATTACCAAGAACAACTATGTCAATATCTTTCTCCGTATGATCTCTTTTAAGAAGGCAATCCCTGATATAGCCACCAATTACCCAAGCTTTTACGTTTTCAGAAGTGACCACACCAGAAAGGGTCTTAAAGATTTTGTCATTTAGACATATATGCATATATAG